>DASRMO010000120.1:0-5199 GCA_035647895.1 Clostridia bacterium | reverse complement strand
TTTTTAAACCGTGACGGCATTGCATCCGTTAATAGTGCAAGGTGATAAAAGTCACTTGTTGAGTTTATTATCGCAAGGTAATAATAAACTAGGGTGGTAACGCGAATAATCCTCGTCCCTATATATTTTAGGGAAGGGGATTTTTTTATGACCTAACCCAATCCGACAACCAGACATTTTTAGGGTGCAGGGGCGAACTTCATTGTCTACCAGAAAATAGGAGGAGAAAAAATGAGCAAAGGAAAATTTTATTTAACAACGCCGATATACTATCCGAGCGGCAAACTTCATATAGGGCACACATACACGACGGTAGCCGCGGACGTATTGGCAAGATTTAAAAGATTGACAGGTTATGATGTCAAATTTTTGACAGGAACGGACGAGCATGGAGAAAAGATACAAGAAGCGGCACGGGAGGCAGGATTGACGCCAAAGGAATATCTGGATAAAATGGTATCGGAGATAAAGGAACTCTGGAAAGCGATGGATATTTCCTATGATATATTTATAAGGACAACCGATGAAGAACATAAGGAGAGGGTTCAAAATATATTTCAGAAACTATATGACAAGGGGGATATTTATAAAAGTGAATATGAAGGTTGGTACTGCACTCCTTGTGAATCTTTTTGGACAGACAGCCAGTTAAAAGAAGGGCATGTATGCCCGGACTGTGATCGTCCGGCACATCTTGCAAGAGAAGAAGCATATTTTTTCAAACTGTCCAAATATCAAGACAGACTGATCAAATATTATGAAGAACATCCGGAAATCTGTTCCCCGCCATCGAGAAAAAATGAGATGCTGAACAACTTTTTAAAACCCGGGTTGGAGGATCTCTGTGTATCCCGTACAAGCTTTGATTGGGGCATTCCTGTGCCTTTTGATCCGAAACATATAATATATGTCTGGTTCGATGCTGTGTGTAATTATATTACGGCACTGGGATACGGCTCGGAAGATGAAGAGATGTTCAACAAATATTGGCCTGCGGATGTTCATCTGGTAGGAAAAGAAATAGTCAGATTTCATACAATAATCTGGCCAATTATGCTTATGGCACTGGAACTGCCGTTGCCTAAAATGGTATACGGGCATGGCTGGATATTATTTGATGCGGATAAGATGTCAAAATCCAAGGGAAATATTGTTTATCCGGGGCCATTGATAGAACGCTATGGATTAGATGCGATTAAATATTTTCTTTTAAGAGAATTTACATTCGGCCATGACGGTAATTATACAAACAGGAATTTTATCAATAGATTAAATTCCGATCTTGCTAATGATTTAGGAAATCTTGTGAGCAGGACCGTTACAATGATTGAAAAATATAATGGCGGAATTATTCCCGAACCTAAGGAATCCGGGGAATTTGACGATGATCTGAAATCTGTTGCGGTAAGCGCATCTAAAAAAATAGAGGCGGCAATCGATAAATTACAATTCCATGACGGGCTGGAGGAGATATGGAAGGTGGTCCGCAGGACAAACAAATATATAGATGAGACAACGCCTTGGATATTGGCAAAGGATGATGCTAATAGGGAAAGATTGAATACGGTGCTTTATAATCTGGCAGACTGTATCAGAATTATATCTATACTGATAAAACCCTTTATGGAATCGACAACCATTAAAATTTGGACACAATTAGGGCTTGATGAAGGACAGGGTACAACATGGGAAGATACATTTAATTTTGGTAAAATCCCTACGGGTATAAAGGTTAGAAGGGGTGATGTGTTGTTTCCGAGATTGGATGTGGATAAAGAGGTGCAAGCATTAGAAAAGATGGGTGAAAGTCAAGAAGAACAGGAGGATGAGGTCATTATCGAACCTAAAGAGCAAATAACCATAGATGATTTTAGCAAACTTGAACTCAGGGTGGCTAAGGTATTAAAAGCGGAAAAACACCCCGGTGCGGATAGATTATTGGTGTTACAACTGCAGGTTGGAAATGAAACCAGACAAGTAGTATCGGGCATAGCCGAATATTATAAGCCGGAACAGTTAGTCGGCAAAAATTTAATATTGGTAGCTAACTTAAAACCCGTGAAACTTCGTGGTATAGAATCCCACGGGATGATACTTGCCGCATACAACGATAAGGAATTGGTGCTGGGTACAATAGACAAGGATATCGCCAGCGGTACAGAAATCAGCTAAAATTTAAGGAGGTAAATTATGTTATTTGACAGCCATGCTCATTTAGACGATGAGCGATTTGATAAAGATAGAGATGTTGTCATAAAAAGAGCAAAACAGAATAATATACAATATATACTAAATCCGGGGGCGGATTTAAATACATCCATAAGAGCAGTTAACTTATCGGAAAAATACGATATGGTATATGCAGCCGTAGGGGTACACCCGCACGAAGTAAAAGATATGGATAAAGATACCATAGAGGTACTCAAGGCTTTAACCAACAAGGAAAAAGTAGTCGCTATAGGAGAGATAGGCTTAGATTTTTATTACGACCATTCCCCGAGGGATGTCCAGAGAAAATGGTTCAGAGAGCAGCTGGAATTGGCAAAGGAGGTTGATCTTCCTATAATAATACATGCTAGAGATGCACAGGGGGAGGTTTTTGATATCCTTAAGGAATATGATGTGGGAAATCCCGGCTGCGTCATGCACTGTTATTCCGGCAGCGTAGAAATGGCGAGAGAATATGTAAAAATGGGTGTTTATATATCTTTAGCAGGGCCGGTTACATTTAAAAATGCCAGAAAATCATTTGAGGTAGCTAAGGAGATTCCATTGGAGTGGCTCTTAGTAGAGACCGATAGCCCGTATTTGGCTCCTGTGCCATATCGAGGAAAAAGGAACGAACCGGCCTATGTGAGATTTGTTGCACAAAAAGTGGCTGAAGCGAAACAGGTGTCCATTGAAGAGATTGCACGCCAAACCACAATAAATACTAAAAAATTATTCAGAATAGATAAGGATTAAAAATTAATAATATGGAAATAATAAAAGATGCTTTATGGATTGCAAACTCTCAGATTTGTAACGAACTTGTTACGAATGTATTACAAAATCATTACAAAAAGGTTGACAAAAATAAAAATATAGAATAAAATATAGTAAAATTTCATCCTCAATTAAAATGAATAGGAGGAAGATTTATGGAAAGTCACCTGAGCCGCAATAAGTTTTTTGATAAAAAAATACTTATTGCAGCTATCGTAGTAGCACTATTGTTATTAGGGGCTGCCTTTGTTGGGTCCCGAAAGACAGTTGTGATTGCATATGATGGGCAGGAAATTCAGGTTTCAACTCTATCGGGTACGGTAGGGGATGTTTTGGAAAAACAGAACATCATAATTGGGGACGACGATAAAATTATTCCGAAGATGAGTGAACAAATAGAGGATGGAATGAAAATAACAATTCATAGAGCTTTTGAAATAAAGCTTGTTGATGGGAAAGTGGAAAAAAGCATATTTACTACACAGACCAACGTAAAGGATCTGATAGACTCACTTAATATAAAACTTAAAGAGGAAGATAAAATTGAGCCAAAGTTAGGGGAAACTGTAGTCGGGGAGGGCCAAGTGATTAAAATTACGAGGGTCACTCGGGAGGTTGAGGTTGAAACTCAGGAGTTGCCTTTTCAGACAGTATTTAAAAACAATGACAGTCTGGAAAAAGGAAAAACCAAGAAGATTCAGGAAGGTAAAAAGGGATTAAAAGAAATAAAGTTCGAAGTACTTTATGAAGATGGTATAGAGGCCGGAAGGGAAATCATAGAGGAAAACATCGTTGAAGATGCTGTCAATGAAATTGTTGAAAAAGGAACATTGACCATGGTAGCAACTTCCAGGGGAGACAATTTAAGATATGCTAAAGTCATAACTATGAATGCCTCAGCATACGATATGAGTTTTCAAAGTACGGGGAAAAGCCCCGGTGATAAATATTACGGTATAACGGCAAGCGGTACGAAACTGAGGCCGGGTGTGGTAGCTGTAGACACCAATGTGATTCCTTTTGGTACTAAACTCTATATAGAATCTACCGATAAAACCTCGGATTATGGATATGCCAGCGCCGAAGACAGAGGCGGATCCATAAAAGGAAATAAGATTGATCTTTTCTTTGAAAGCGCCCAGGCTGTAAAAAAATTCGGTAGAAGAACAGTAAAAGTGTATATATTAAAATAGGTCAGGGCTTCCCTGACTTATTTTTTATGAAGCAGGAAAAGAACCACGATGTCAAAAAAAGAACCACTGTACCTGACCCCCTGGTCTTTTTAGACGAAGAATCCAATAAAAGCAGGTGAAAATTTTGAACAAAATATCATCACCGAAAAAAATCAAAGAAATTATGAGCAGGCATGGTTTTAAAATCTCTAAAAGCCTCGGACAGAACTTTTTGATAGATAAGAATATACTTGAAAGAATAATTAAAATTGCGGAGATAACAAAAGAGGACTGTGTTATCGAGGTAGGCCCCGGCATAGGCAGTTTGACCCAATATATAGCGGAAGCCGCAAAATTTGTTGTGGTTGTTGAGATTGATAAAGGCTTGATCCCTATCTTGAAAGATACATTAAAAGATTATTCCAATATAGAGATAATAAATGAAGATATTTTAAAAATCGATTTACATAAATTAATCGGTGAAAGGTTTCAAAATCAAAAAATCAAGGTAGTTGCAAATTTGCCTTATTACGTAACGACTCCTATCATTATGAAGTTTCTGGAGGAGAAGGTTCCCATAGAATCCTTGACCGTAATGGTTCAAAAAGAGGTTGCCCTGCGCATGCAGGCGGGGCCGGGGACAAAGGACTATGGTTCCCTATCTATTGCAGTACAATATTATTCCGAACCGAATATTTTATTGAATGTATCTCCATCGGTATTTATTCCGCAGCCAAATGTGGAATCCGCAATTATTAAATTGGAATTATTAAAGGAGCCAAGGTTTTATGTGCAGGAGGAAGGCCTATTTTTTGCCTTGATAAGAGATGCCTTTGGGAAAAGAAGAAAAACTATATTAAATGCCTTAAATACAGGAGACCTAAAGTTGGATAAAAATTTACTGAAGGAAATATTGTATGAAAGCAATATAGATGAGAACCGCAGGGGGGAAACTCTGACTATTGAGGAATATGCACTTTTATCCAATAACTTGGCAAAAATCTATGATAATTTGTAAATTATTTTCTATTCCCTACATATA
>DASRMO010000119.1:0-8269 GCA_035647895.1 Clostridia bacterium | reverse complement strand
TATTCCTCCTGAGCCTACAATAAGGCTATGCCCCCATTTTCCACTGCTGGCACTTGTAATCTCCTCCCCTGCATAATATACTTTTTTCCTTTCATCTTGCGGGACTTTGTCTACAAGCTTTTCCACCATTTCCAGTTTTTCATCCCAATATTCTATAAGTTCGTTCGCTCTTTTTTCGTTGCCTAATATTTTACCTACATTTTCAAATTCTTTTCTTGCCGTATCTATCTCTGCACTTCCTATAAACATTGTAAATGTCGGTATCCCTGCATCCTCTATCAATTCATTGCCTTTTATAGATATTATTCCTACAAATGCCATATCAGTTTCTACCTTTAACAATTCCTCCACATTCACTTCATCAAATGAACCTGGATCCAGTACTTCCTTATATCTGGGATACATTTTTAATAATTGGGGAAACCCGGCCATGGACGTTTGTGCCACTATATTTTCACTGGCCCCCAATATTGAAAGTTGATGTGTTGCCCCTCCCTGGCAGGTTACACTTAATCTGTCCATACTTTCAGGTCTCTTTACCTCCCTGTCTATGGCATCTATAGCTATTATTTCTTTGTCATTATTTCCGGAGCCCACCTCGCTACTATTACAAGCCGTTATGGTTACAATAAGTATTAATGCCATAATCCCTATCAATATTTTAGATTTTGTTTTTACCATATATATCCCCCTAGCATAAAATTATATTTTTAACAACCTACTATACGACTACATATTTCCTTTGTGTTTTTACAGTATAACGGCTTATACATTCGTTAAACATGTCCTTGGTACTAAAATTATCCATTAATATTAATTCTAATATATCGGGTCTTTCAATAACATTGGATGTTATATAATCTATCCCGCTCTCTAACAACACATCCGGAAAAAGCTGCGCGCTCGGTCCATACATGCCTATAACCTTAGCTTTTTTAGAATATTTTATTAAGTCTAAAAATGTTCCGTTTACTAATGTGGATCCTGTCATCAAAACGACATCCGCTTTAGACAGGATTTCCTCATTTTCTTCGGCCGGATGAATAAAAATCCTTTTATTGCCATAGCTTATATCCTTTGAAATACACATGGGAGCGAACATATATGCAGGCCTCATGTCCATAATATGCAGTTCTTTACATCTGTTATATGTGTTTTTTATAAGCCCGCCATATCCTACGATTACAACTATGTCTTCCGGTAAAACAAAATCAAGTTCGTTAGAATTATCAAATTCAACTGTTGAATTAAACTTAGAATAACCTTTAAGTATAAGTGGCCTGGAAAATGCATTGAGAGCAGCCAAACAGACAGAGCGCATATGTATATCTTCGTCTAAGGGAAGAAGATATTCTATAAGGCTGCACAAATTTTTGCCTACAAATTGTTTCAGGCCTTCTATCAACGTTATATCTTTAACCGGACCGTATACCGAATGATCTCCCATAAAGTTAAATGCCATACCTGCCTGATTTTTTTCTGCGAAAACCCCGCTCCATTTTGAGGAAAAAATTATCTTTTCTACGTTACCCGGAACCATCGATTCGGCCTCATAGATATTTTTTATATCGTTATAAGCCTTTATTAAAGGATTTGGGCTTTTCATCATCGTGATTTCCTTTCCTTGTTTTATTCCATATTCCCCAATATCTCCTCACATTCTTCGTCGGATAATTCATAACTGAAGAATTTTTGGGAAAACAATTTTAATTCTCCCTCCATATCTATATCTTTAAATTGTTCAGGATAAAATAGTTTTGCCGCCCATAAAACCGTAAGCGGCTGCTCCATAGTTCTGTTCGTCCATACATGGCCAAACGTAGGAGTTGAATATATCCTTTTGTTTTTTACCGCTTCTATATTTTTAAATCTCTCATCGCTATAAGCCAACTTCTCATCTTCTTCGCCGGTTACTATAATAACTTCAGGATTCCATTTTAACAGCTGTTCTATAGAAAATTCCAACCTCTGGCCTTTGTCTACCTCTTTTGTTACACTGATTCCTCCTGCTTCCGTTATCCACCATTCTGCTATAACATGGGGCCGGGATAAACTTCCCAACGATGCATTTAAAACACGAATTTTCTTTTCTTCGGGTATTTTAGAAACAGTATCTTTGATTTTCGCCAAAGTGTCGTCAAAATATTTGCTATATTCCTCAGCTTTTTCCGGTTTATTATATACCTCCCCTAATAAATTAACCGCTTCCTTTACATCCTCCGGATCTTCCCAATTTAGAACTATTGCGGGTAAGTTTGTATTATTAAATATATCCTCCGCTGTTTTTTCATCCATAGTCAGCACTATATCAGGATCTATTTCTATTAAACCTTCCATAGATACTGTTTCCCCGTCTTCAACCACCGGGTTGGTTGCTATCGCCGGATTAAATAAAGTATGATATTTCCATCTGCCGCTTTTTGCAAATCTGGGCGGCAATCCATTTGCTATTGTGTCACCTTCTCCCATAGTAAACACAAAACAGTTAAGCACCCCCACCGGCCCTACCGTTACAACCTTTTCTATTTTGGTGGGTATTTCCACTTTTCTTCCTGCAGAATCTGTTATCATTTTTGTTTTCGGTTCCGTATCTTCATTCGATTCTGTATCTTTGTTCGTTTCCATTGTGCCGGATATGTCGGAACCTGTAGGCTTTGGTGTACAGCTTGTTATTATACTCATCAATATAGCAATTACTAATATAATGCTTAACAATATTTCCACCTTAAACCTGTTTTTCTTATCTTTCATAATTTTTTATCCCCCTTATTCATTAAAATCAAAATTTAATATATCTGAAAATTTTCAGTAGCAAACCTTAGTTTTTGAATATTGGCACACACACCTTCAAAATATCGTTGTTTACTTTATCCACTACTGTATCTATCTGGACACATATATTGTATATCTTCTGCAGAAGCTGGGATGTGACCACTTCTTCCGATGTTCCGATACTGTACTCTTCACCATTGTTTATTGCAAGTACCATTGTCGAGGCCATAAATGCATGATCCGGAAAATGCGATGTCATTATTATCCCTATATTTCTGTTTGAAAGTTCTTTTATATGCCTCAGTACTCTTATCTGATTTCCATAATCCAAATTAGACGTAGGCTCATCCATTACTAATATTTTAGGTTCCTGCGCCAACGCTCTCGCTATCAATACCAGCTGTCTTTCGCCGCCACTCACCTCCGTATAGATTCTATCCGCCAAATGTGATATGCCTAATAAGTCCATAACCTCTTCCGCTATTTCATAATCCTTTGACGATGGAGACGAGAAAATTCCTAAATGGGCAGTTCTGCCCATCACCACAACCTCTTTTACCTTATACGGAAACGGCGGTGTGTGAGTTTGAGGAACATAACCTATTGCCTTTGCAAAATCCCTTCTGGACCACTTGTTTATATCTTGCCCATCCAACAATATGCTCCCCCCTTTCAATTTTAAAAACCCGAGTATAGTCTTAAACAAGGTGGTCTTTCCAACTCCGTTTGGACCCAATATGCAGAGTATATCCCCCTCTTCTATCTCAAATGATATGTCTTTAAGTATTGTTCTTTTGGAATATCCACATTCGGCATTGTTTATTTGCAGCTTCAATTCCATCCCCTCCTTGTATTGAGTAATAAATATATAAAAAACGGTGCTCCCATTAAAGAAGTCAATATTCCCAAGGGTATTTCTATTGTCATCAAACTTCTCGCCACATTATCCACTAAAAGCAGGTATGTACACCCCATAAGTGCGGAAGCCGGCAATAAAACTTTAAAATCCGGACCTACAATCATACGAGCCAAATGCGGCACTATGAGTCCGACCCAACCCACCATGCCTGCTACTGATATTGATGAAGCCGTCAACAAGGTAGAACAAACTATCGCTAAAAATCTCATCTTTTTTGTATTAACCCCTAATGCCCTGGCTTCTTCTTCTCCAAAGGACAGTATATTTAGATGCCACCTTACTAAAAACAGAGGTATAAATCCTAACAAAAATGGTATTATGATTGTATAAACATCCCTTTGGCTGATGGCCGATAGACTCCCCATGAGCCAAAATGTTATTGCGGGCAGTTTATCATACGGATCCGCCACATATTTTGATAATGATATAAGTGATTGGAATATCGTGCTCACAAGGATGCCCGCTAATATGAACACAAGCATTACATTGCCGCCCTTTCCTACTTTCATGCTTATAGTATAAGTAATCAGCACCGCCGCAAGCCCGAACACAAATGCCGATACCTGAATCCCCAAGGAATCAAAGGAAAGCAATATCGCCAGCGCAGCACCAAAGCCCGCACCCGCCGATGTACCTAATATGTCCGGCGAAACCATGGGGTTTTTAAACATCCCCTGATAAACTGCCCCTGACACTGTCAGAGAACTTCCCACTATCATGGCGGTTATTATTCTGGGTATCCTCACCTGGAATATTACGGTTTCAATAACCTTAGGCAAATCTATATCTACCCTTAAAATTTTTGAGATTATTTTTAAAAACAATATTGTAATCGTCTCTTTAATTGTTATAGAATATCTTCCTAATGTAATAGATATAAAGAATGCTATTATCGGTATCAAAACTAATATCAAGAATTTGCATTTGTTGCCGACCTTTTTTTTCTGCGTCTTCCGTGCTTCCTGTACTTCCTGTGCTGCGGTTACCATTGCGATTTTCTCCCTTCCGGCCTTTAAACTACATTCCTCAAATTTTACAAATTTGTAACAAATAAATCGTATAGACAATAGTTTTAAAACCCTGCCTATTTTTAACGGCCCATTATAATTTAAAAAATATAAGCCTCTTCCCATCAGGAAAAGGCTTAACAAAAAGAACATATACTAAAATAAAGTACATTATTTTTTATATATTAAGTCTCCTTTCCTAACACGGGAGGCATAAGAGTTTTCCCCCATACCCTATCGGTCCTTCTACCATAGCAACAAGGTTTTTTAGGTAGAAAAGACTCGGAGAACTAAGTCCCTATTAATTTTTATATTTAGTAATACTAACAAATATTATATTCATTATTACGGCTATTTTGATCGCATTATTATGCACCCTCATTTTTTTCTATCACTATTTTACTCGCAGATTTTTCATAAAAATGATAGCCTGAACCTGCTTCAGCCAATATATCCAGCAATTCATCAGGTTTTGTCACGGCAACACTGCCTATTTTTTTAATCCCCCTTCTAAAAAAGGCATCGGGCAAAATACTGGCGGTAGGTCCCACCACTATTATCTCCGCACCTTCTTTCGCCATTGATACTAGCCCTTCCAACGTATTGTTAATTATTGTGGTTCCCGTAATGATTATTAAATCTGATTGACCTAAGGCCTCTTGAGCCTTATCGACAGGTACAAAATGATCCAGTTCATCCTCTTTTAATGTCCTCGGATCTAATTCCAATATAAAAAACTTGTTGTCTTTATTTTGCTTTAGCATCTTAATATAAGGTATTAAGGCACCTACAACCGTCACAGTTTCATGTTGTAATATCGTATCTTCACCCACCGGATCCGCATCATATGTTATTTTATAATTTTTATCATAACCTTTTTGATTCCAGCAGGTTGCAGATAGCGCATTTAGAACCGCTATTCCCAGAGCCTTTTTCAAAACGCCCCCTTTAAACATTCCTTCAATAAAATATTCGGCCTTTTCACCTGTTATTTTGCCTGAAAGAGGCATTTCCTTTGCGGAGCTTGGACAGCATACCGCCTGGGGTATATCCTTAATAGGCGTAAAGCAGATTCCACCTTCCCCGTTACTGAGTTTGACACCTGTGAAAAATAAACCTATCACCGCACGTTCAACTGTTATATCGTTCATTCCTTCACCCAATATAGCCCTGACTTGATCTATAGCTTCATGAAGTATTTCATTAGATTTTTCCGCCATTTTTAGTACCCGGTTTCTAATGCCCATTAATTTCCCTGCTAAAACCGGGATCGTCACCGCCTCTCCTTTTCATTCCCCATTTAATAATATTGTCCCATTTTCAACTGCTTCTTTACCGTTCTCCCTACAATCTAAAAAATATAAGCCTTTTTCTGTTAGAAAAAGGCTTAGTATCAAAGACATGTATTTAAAATCAAATACAATGCTTGTTTCATGTATCTCCTTTCCTAACACGGGAGGCATAACGGTTTCCCTTATACCCTATCGGTCTTTTCATCATATAACAAAGTTCTTTAGATAAAAAAGACTCGGAGAACTAAATTTCTATTAAATTTTACACTTTGAAAACAAAATACGGATTCTTGTATTATCTGTAATAATTTTGCTTTTCTATTTCAACCATATTCAGTAAGAGTTTAACATAGTCCACCGGCAATGTCAATAATATTTGTGTTCGTCCTTCCCGGCTTTTTCCCTCTGTTTATTCCTCTTCCCCCACATCTGTTTCTTCCCCTGTTTCTTCCGCATCTTCCGCTTCTTCTTCATCTACTGCTTCCGCATCTAATTCTTCTTCTAATTCTTCTAATTCTTCTTCTAATTCTTCTACCATATCCTCTACCAAAGTCAAAGATGCTATGAGTCTATCCTTTTCCTCTGCAATTTCAATGTTTTCATCTTCTCCTATATTCAGATCCGCTATTGTCAAAAAGTCTTTTTCCTTTAACTTGGATACGTCCAACTCCACCCTGTCCGGCAGATATCTTGGATAAGTTTGAATTTCTATTTCATTGAGAAGCATTTCCACAAACTGTGATGATGTCTCCATTTCTTCACGATTAACCAATCGTATAGGCATTATCATCTTAATTTTTTCCTTTTCATCCAATGTTTGAAAATCTATGTGTATCACCTTTCTATCGACAATTCCTCTTTGCAGTTCTTTAATAATTACAAAGTTTTTCTCACCTTCAATATCCAGGCTTATCTTAACATTTTGGCCAAACCTTGAAAGCATTCTTATTACTTCTCTCTCGTCAAACAGTATTTCTTTTGTCTCCGCACCCCTGCTATAAACTACGCCCGGTATCTTTCCGCTTTTTCTGGCTTTTCGTGCCTCGTTTTTTCCCGTAGTTTTTCTTATCTCGGCATTTAATACTGGTGTTGCCATGTCTGTATTCCTCCTTAAACTTTGCAATCCATTATATCATCAAACAATCCCCCAGAATGTCCTTCCCGAAATAACAGGCTTTTATTTTCTAATTCACTCACTTTAGGGAAAGCACATCATAAAAATGGCCGATTTCTATATTTGATAAAAATACAATGAGATTACATTTGTAGAGCTAAACTGCTTATTTATATACTGATTCCTTATATTAATCTATAGTATACGGCAACAAAGCTATATGTCTGGATCTCTTGATTGCTTTTGTCAATTCCCTTTGATGAATTGCACAATTGCCCGAAATTCTTCTTGGCAAAATTTTGCCTCTCTCAGTTACATATTTTTTTAATTGTTGTACATCTTTATAATCAATATTTTTTGTTTTGTTAGCACAGAAAACACAAATTTTTCTCCTTGTTCTACGCCTTCTTCTATTATCGCCTACCACATCTTACCTCCTATTCTTTAAAATGGGACATCCTCGTCCTCATCCATCGCTTGAAATTCATTAATATCTATATCGATATCTTCAAAATCGTCCCCTTGTTCTTGTTTAGTAGGAGCCGCCGGCTTTCCTCCCCTGTCGCCCCAGTCCAAAAATTTTACGGTATTAGCCACTATCTCCGTAATATATCGTTTTTCTCCTGTCTGCGTCTCATAAGATCTATTTTGAAGCCTTCCTTCAAGTGCCACTAATCTGCCTTTCGCTAAGTAATTAGCACAATTTTCCGCTGTTTTTCCCCATACCACTATATTAAAAAAATCTGCTTCTCCATCCTTCGAAAAGGGTCTGTTTACTGCTATACTAAAATTAGCTACAGATTTTCCACTCTGAGTAAAACGCAGTTCCGGATCCCTGGCAAGACGTCCGATTAAAATTACCCTATTCATTTTTCCCCCACCTTTAATATTATTCTCCTATTTTAACGATCAAATGTCTCATGACTTCATCCGCAATCCTCAGATTTCTGTTCAATTCATTTATGATCTCTGTCCCGGATTTAAAGTTTACTAAAACATAGTATCCTTCATTGATTTTATCAATTTCATAGGCCAATTTCCTGTTACCCCATTCGTCAACATTTTCAATTGTTCCTTCAACTTCAATGATATCTCTGAGTTTTTCCAACAATTGGGCCCTTTTTTCCTCCCCGGCACTGGGTTTTAGAATATACACCAATTCATA
>DASRMO010000118.1:0-2652 GCA_035647895.1 Clostridia bacterium | reverse complement strand
ATTTAGGTACGTCCCCCTTTGTCACCCGTCCCCCTTTGTCACCCCCGTATTTTATATTCATTAGATTATTTCTCTATAACTTCTAACATTCTTAATTTTTATTTCTATTTTTTCATTACTAGTATGATAAACTATGATATTCCCTGTTGACCTTACAAGCTCCTTTGTTGCCTCTTTATTGTCTTTAAATGCCTTAATCACAGCCATGTCGTCAACAATTTTCATATTATTAACTATATGATAATCTAAAATTTGAAGCTTTACAAATTGATTAGGATAAATGGTTCTAACTTCTTCCCATTTCATTTCTATCACCCTTTCTATTTTAATTATATCTAGGCATTTGCGAAACGCCATAACCCCGCATAAATACGGGATATTTCTTCTCAAAAATGATATAACTCCTCACCGATTTATGGTAAAATTGAAGTAACAAGCAACAAATCCACCAAAACCTGAAAGGAGTTATATAAATATGATACCACATAAACAGCTTTCTTTGGCAGACATTTATTCAAATTGTAAAACTTTTTTTGAAAGTGATAAACCTAAGTTTCTTTCGCTACTTGAAGATACCATTAATCTTAGTGAGTTTATTCCTGTTTCTTTTTATCGTAATTTTTATGTTTCAACCGGAAGGCCCCGAGATTACAAACTTCACTCAATGTTATGGGCTTTAATCATCCAAAGAATCTTCTCTATTCCCACTGATACTCTCTTGATTGTTTTTCTTAAATATTCAAAGGAATTAAGAGAATTTTGTGGGTTTAATAAGGTTCCGGATGGGTCTAAATTCACACGTTTTAAACAAGATTTTTTAACGGATTTGCAAGTTGTTTTTGATAATCTTGTCGATATTACTGAACCTATATGTCAAGAGATTGATGAGTTTAAGGCTTCTATGACTATTTTTGATACCTCCGGAATTGAAGCTTTTGTAACTGAAAATAATCCTAAATATGTTAATAAAATAATTAAACAATTAAAAGCATTTAAAAAATCTCAGGATCTTGATGATTCTTATGACCCGTATAAAGCCGCATATGGATCTATGCCTTCACATGCTGCTTGTAATTCCGAAATAAAACAGCTTTATATTAATGGACATTTTTGTTATGTTTATAAGTTTGGTATGGTTACTAACGGCTTAGGTATTGTCCGGGATATTTCTTTTTATAATAAAGATTTCTTAAAGTCTCATCCTGATATTATTGTTGATAAAAAATCGGATTCGCCGGATGAAGATAAATCGCTTCATGATTCTAAAGCTGTTATACCTGTTTTAAAAGATTATTTCGAAAAACATCCTTCTATCAAACCAAATATTTTCATTGGTGATGCTGCTTTTGATGCCACTAATATTTATAGGGATTTACTTACTGATTTGGAGTTTAATAAAGCATATATCCCTTTAAACCGTCGTTCCTCTTTAAAGCATCCGGACTATACTTTAAATGAATTTGGAATACCTTGTTGTCCGCATGATCCCACTTTTCCAATGAAACCGGAGGGCAATACTTCTCATTTAAGGTGTGGAATTAAAACATTCAAGTTTGTGTGCCCTAAAATGAAATGGACTAAATGTGATGACGGTAAATATCGAAGACGTCAATTTTGCGATAATCCCTGTACTTCATCTCCTTGTGGAAGGATGATCTATATTTATCCTGAAAAAGATCTTCGTGCTTATCCCGGTACTCTTCGTGATACAGAAGAATGGGATGAAGTTTATAAAATTCGTTCGGTAGTAGAGCAGTCCATAAATCATTTTAAAGAAAGTTTCTGTATTGCCGGACGTAAAACTCAAAATGAAAAAACTATTCATGCTGATTTACTTCTAGCAGGTATAACTCAGTTAATTACTGTTATTCTTGCTGATAAAATACATAAACATAAATATATCAGAAGTTTGAAACCATTGATTGCTTAGATATTTATTTTAAATATCCACTTCCTAGAAATTTAATACCTTTGTTTTGTATGCTCATTTTTAATTGTTTTCAGTGGTAATTTTAATCTTTATTGTATCTTTAGCAAAACCCCGGTTTTCGTTCCCTAAAATTATTTTTGAATGATTTGTGTTTTTGTCATTCAATTTTTAGGGATAGTTTCGCAAAAGATAAAACCGGGGTCAAAATTGAAGGCGTAGAAGCCATAAATCCTGCAAGCGGGCAGAATATACCTATTTTCATCTCGGATTATGTGCTGATGTCTTATGGAACGGGGGCTATAATGGCCGTGCCCGGGCATGACACCAGGGACTGGGAATTTGCCAGAGAGTTCGGGCTCCCCATCATAGAGGTAGTCGCCGGGGGAAATATAGAAGAAGAGGCCTATACGGATACGGAAGAAGGCATAATAGTAAATTCCGATTTTATAAATGGATTGGAAGTAAAAGATGCAATAGCGAAGATGAACAAATGGTTAAAAGATAAAGGTTTGGGAACACCGAAGGTGAATTATAAGCTTAGGGATTGGGTATTTTCACGTCAGAGGTATTGGGGCGAACCAATTCCCCTTATCTATTGCGAGGATTGCGGTTGGGTACCCGTGCCGGAAGATGAATTGCCCGTAATGCTGCCCGAGGTGGAAAGTTACGAGCCGACGGACAGCGGAGAATCGCCTCTGGCCAATGTCAGGGAATGGGTGGAA
>DASRMO010000117.1:0-7761 GCA_035647895.1 Clostridia bacterium | reverse complement strand
AAAATAATTACAAGAAAAATGAATCTATTTTTTCGGGACAAATTGATACTGACGGGAACCGAATATTTATGTATGGAAAATTTTTATATGATAATATATAAACAATATAATTATCTAAATATAATCTAAATAGATGAATAGCATAGGGAGGGATACTCGATGATTAAAGTGATAAGCACAGATAAATCGCCTGCGGCAATAGGGCCTTATTCCCAAGGAATAAGAGCAAATAATTTACTTTTTGTCTCCGGGCAAGTGCCCATAGATCCGGATACAGGTAAGGTGGTGAGCGGAACAATCAAGGAGCAAACGGTGAGGGTGTTCGAAAATTTAAAGGCGATTTTGGAGGAGGCGGGGTTGTCCTTAGATAATGTGGTAAAGACAACCGTATTTCTTAAGGATATGAAGGAATTCGGCAGCGTAAATGAAGTCTATGCGAATTACTTTATAAAAATCAAACCTGCCAGATCCTGTGTAGAGGTGGCAAGGCTGCCCAAAGATGTGGGCATAGAAATGGAAGCGATTGCAATAATTGAATGATTATATTATTAGAGTTAATGGGAACGGTTGTAGAAAATAGCAGGTATATCTGCAGGCGGAAAATAAAACGATAATATCGGAGAACAAAAAATAAGAACACCAAGGCGGTATGGTTAAATGCCTCGGTGTTTTTTATTAACAGATATCTAAACTTATTTAAACAGGTTTTTATCAAAGGTATATGTAGTAGTTCTTTTTGCATATGCAAGCCTTCGTCTTTGCTTTTTTTTGATTCTTAGATATGCAACAAATATTTGCCATAATAAAAACATACAAATAAGCACAACTAAAGCCCTAGGGGGGTGTAGGAACGGATGTGATATTTTTGATAATGTACTTTTTTTATCGACATCATTTTTAGCGATTAAATCAACTTCCCCGATAGGCTCGTTGCCGGAAAAATAGGTAATCCTACCAAGTGTTTGTCCACGGCTGACAGGTGCTTGGATATTTTTATTTATAGTAACGTCCTCAATTATATCATTGATATTCTTATTGATGGGTAATACCACAAACTTATCGGTTTTAGCAAGCAGATCTACATTTTCGTTTTTTCCATTTTTTACATCGACGGAGAGCTGTGAAGAATTCTTATCGGACAACCGGACCAATTTAAAGTTATCGTGCCCGAAATCTATTAAGGTTCTGGAATCTTTGTATAATACACACTCATTTTCCGCACCTAATATTACGGAAATCACCCTATATCCATTTTTAGCTCCCGTACTTATGAGACAATATTTGGCCTTACCGGTATAGCCCGTCTTAATTCCATCAATAATATCATATTTAAAATCCGTATACTGCCCATCATAGACCATCGTGTTTGCTCCACCCTTAGCCCATAAAAATTTGTTTGTATTTCTGTATATTCTGTTTTCCGGAGTTTGCTCAGTAGCATCTAAGGTCAGCATAGTAGTTGAAACAATTTCCCTGAAGGTATCAAAAGTCATAGCATGTTTTGCTATCATGGCCAAATCGTAGGCTGTGGTAACATGATCGGGATCCGCCAACCCATGCGGATTTACAAAGTTAGTATTTAGCGCGCCGAGTTCTTTAGCGCGTTTATTCATCATTTCAACAAATTTTTCTACAGAACCGGTTATATGTATAGCTAATGCTTCGGCACAATCATTAGCGGATTTTATCAATAAAGCTTCCAAGAGTTCCTCAACTGTAAAGGATTCTCCTTTTAAAAGAAACATACTGGAACCTTCAACATAGAGATCGTAATCTATTGTCACTCTATCATTTAAATTAGCATTTTCTAATGTTAAAATAGCCGTCATAACTTTAGTAGTGCTTGCCGGATAGGCCTGTATATGGGCATTTTTATCAAATAAAACCTTTCCGGTTTCATAATCTATAAGTATTCCGTTTGGTGCATCAATATCAGGAATATTTTGAGCAAAAACAATGGTTGGTGTAAGTGCAGTGACAAAAGCGATTATAATTGCAATAAATAAATGTTTATGACGATATTTCATAAATTTTGTCCACCTCTTTTTTGAATTAAGTTCTACTATCTAATATAGTATACCAGAAAATATGAAGAAAATTAAGGTAAAATTGTTATTAATAAAAGGAAAATTTTAAAATAGGTAGAAATATAATAATTAGTCTTTATATTAAAATATTTTATTTGTTAGGGAGAGGTCAATGTGGGTGTCAAAAACAAGCAAAGCATAATACTGGTAATTACGATAATAGTTATAGTTTTGGTATTTTCAATTTCAAATTATATAAAACAACAGAAAGTATATGTATTGAGCGATGGGACAAAAGAAAACATAATCGGAGACTATTATAATGAAAATAACATGGTTGAACAATCCGATGGGGGTAAAATAGTAGTGCATATAGAAGGGGAGGTAGAAAAACCGGGAGTATATGAATTGAAAAAAGATTCAAGAGTTTACGATGCTATTGATGCGGCGGGTGGATTATTAAAGGATGCTGATCGAAGAAGGATAAACTTGGCTAAAAAAATAATAGATGAAGAATACATATACATAGCAAATAAAAATGAAGAAGATATAGAGATTAGATATAGAGATAATCTATTGATACCTACCGGCACTATTGAGAATACAAATTTGATAAACATTAATAGGGCAAATATAATGGAATTAAAGGAATTACCCGGCATAGGGGATGTACTGGCCGGCAGAATAATAGAATATCGCAACGAAAAAGGGGGATTTAAATCCATAGAGGAAATAAAAAACGTGAGTGGGATAGGAGATAAAAAATTTAGTGATATAAAGGATAAGGTAACTATTAACTGATGATAGATAAACGATGGTTGAACAACAGTTTTAGAGGAGGATAATAATGACAAAACTTCGAAGGCTGACACAGATGACCAAAAGTGCCGGCTGAGCAGCTAAAATCGGACCCGATGTTCTTGCACAGGTTCTGTGCAATTTACCCAAAATGGAAAACGAAAGATTAATAATAGGCTCGGAGACTTCCGATGATGCCGCGGTTTATAAACTCAATGATGAAATAGCGCTTGTTCAAACTTTGGATTTTTTTACCCCTGTTGTGGATGATCCGTATATATTTGGTCAGATAGCAGCGGCAAATTCTTTGAGTGATGTGTATGCCATGGGAGGAAAACCGCTTCTGGCCATGAATATTGTTTGCTTTCCCGAATGCCTGGAACTCGAGGTGCTTAAACAAATATTGAAGGGCGGTGCGGATAAGGTGGTAGAGGCAGGGGCACTGCTGGTCGGCGGGCATAGTGTAAAAGATGAAGAACCCAAATATGGGCTTTCTGTTACAGGAATAGTTCATCCTGAAAAGGTATTAGCTAATAATACGGCTAAGGTTGGGGATTATCTGATACTTACAAAACCCCTGGGTTCAGGAATTTTAAACACGGCTATAAAAGCGGATATGGCTTCTAAAGAACAGTATGATATGGCGGTAAAAACCATGGCTACATTAAATAAATATGCTTTTGAAGCACTGAGCGGACTTAATATTTCTTCATGTACGGATATTACAGGTTTCGGTTTTATAGGGCATGCCTACGAGATGGCCAAGGGTAGCGGAGTTTCTTTGGAGATTTATTCGGATAGAATACCTATAATAGAAGGGGCCGGGGAATTTGCCGGCTTGGGCATCATTCCTATGGGAATGTATTCTAACAAAAATTATGTGAAAGACAATGTAAAGGTAGACGAAGATATAGAGGAAGTCACAGAGGATTTGCTATATGATCCCCAAACTTCCGGGGGTTTACTGGTTGCAATAGATGAAGACGATGTAGAGAAAGCATTGGAAAACTTATCCGCCAATACGGATAATGAATTTGCAGTAGTCGGTAAAGTAATCAGCAAAGAGGACAAAGCCATATATATTAAGAAATAAATACTGATTTTTAAAAAGGGGTATATTTTATACTTCTTTTTTTTATTATATAATCTTAAAATATGATATAATTCAATTATATTACAGGTAAACAAATTGAATAGCTAATTTACCTGTTTCTTTTAGCCGCATAAATTGGCTCAGGTCATAAAAACAATTGTTAATTAGGAGTGGATTTAGTTATGAACAAAGGCAAAATACTTAGCAAATTACCTTCAGTGGATGAATTGCTGAATAATGAGAGGATTATAAACTTGCTTGAAGAAATTCCTCGCAATGTAGTGGTGAATGAAATTCGCAACAATTTAGAAAAATATCGCAGGCAAATTTTATCCATGGATGAAGAATCCTTAGATAAATTTAAAATTGATATAGAAAGAATCATATTTAATATAATCAATAGCAGCTATGAGTTTATGGAGATGAATTTAAAAGAAGTCATAAACGGGATGGGTACAATACTGCATACTAATTTAGGCAGGGCACTTTTAAGTGAAGCCATCAGGGACCAGGTATGGAGTGTAGCTAGCGGCTATTCTACGCTGGAAATTGATGTTTTAACGGGAAAAAGGGGGATTCGTTATAGCCATGTTGTTGAAATTATAAAATTTATAACTAAGGCTGAAGATGCCCTGGTTGTTAACAACAATGCGGCGGCGGTTATGCTTGCGCTCAGTACAATGGCCAAAAACAAGGAAGTGATTGTTTCCAGGGGAGAATTAGTGGAAATAGGGGGGTCATTTAGGGTACCCGAAGTGATGAAACAGAGCGGTACAAAACTTGTGGATGTGGGAACAACAAATAAGACCCATTTGTGGGATTACGAAAATGCAATAACTGAAAATACGGCAGCTTTACTAAAAGTACATACCAGTAATTATAGAATACTGGGTTTTACAGATAGTGTAAGCCTCAAGGATTTGGTGGAATTAGGCAGGAAAAATAATATACCTGTAATTGAAGACATAGGCAGCGGTGTTTTAGTGGACCTACGGAAATATGGTTTGGGTTATGAGCCGACCGTACAGGAAAGTATTGCAGCCGGCATTGATGTAGTTACCTTTAGCGGGGATAAATTGTTAGGAGGGCCTCAAGCAGGTATTATCATAGGCAAGAAATGTTACATTGATAAAATGAAAAAGAATCAATTGACCAGGGCGTTCAGAATTGATAAATTGACTCTTGTGGCATTGGAAGCAACTCTAAAGCTTTATTTAGATGAGGAAAAGGCTATAAAAACCATACCTACTTTAAGAATGTTAACAGAATCCTTAGACTCTGTTAATAAGAAGGCTAAAATATTATATGACATGATTCTATCAAAAAAATTAGATTTAGAGATTGGCATGGATAAGGATTACTCGGAGGTTGGCGGCGGTGCACTGCCTTTAGAAGAATTGCCGACCTATACCGTAACAATCAGGCCTAACAATATTTCATCTTCACAGTTAGAGGACAGACTGAGGAAATACAGCACCCCTATATTTACCAGAGTAAATGACGACAAGGTGATAATTGATTTACGAACTGTAAAAGAGGAACAGTACGAAACAATAGTACAAGCATTAACAGAAGTTACAAAATATCGGTAAGGGCGTACAGCCTTGTTTATCAAATTTTTATACTAAATTTTGATTTTTGATAAGTATAGGCGAATAATCTCGAATGATTCATTCATTTGATGGATTAGGGGGTTTTACAATATATGAAAAACGTTATAATTGGAACGGCGGGACATATAGATCATGGAAAAACTACATTAATAAGAGCGCTGACAGGCCATGAAACAGATAGATTGGGTGAAGAAAAGAAAAGGGGTATTTCTATACAGTTGGGTTTTACGTATTTTGATTTGCCCAGCGGAAGAAGAGCAGGGATTATAGATGTGCCGGGGCATGAAAGATTTGTAAGGAATATGCTTACGGGTGTCGGGGGCATGGATATTGTTATGCTGGTTATTGCCGCCGATGAAGGCGTGATGCCGCAAACAAAGGAGCATCTTGATATCCTGTCCTTGCTCAAAATTAAAAAGGGAATTATTGTAATAACAAAATCCGCCTCGGTTGATGAAGAATGGTTGGAACTGGTTAAAGAGGACATTAGGGGGAAAGTAGAAGGTACATTCCTTGAAAACAGTGAAATAGTAGCGGTAGATTCCATTGAAGGTACGGGAATCGATGAATTAATCAATAAAATAGATAAATTGACGGAAGAAACAGAGAGCAGAGACATCAATGCACCTGCCAGAATGCCTATAGACAGAATATTTACTATTGTCGGATTTGGGACGGTGGTGACCGGAACCCTGACAGAAGGCAAAATATCAGTCGAAGATATATTGGAAATTTTGCCGCAGCAGGTGAAAGTGCGTATAAGAAACATTCAGGTTCATGGACAATCTGTGAGCACAGCATATGCAGGGCAGAGGGTAGCCATTAATCTTGCAAATGTAAAGCTGGAGGACATTGAAAGAGGGCAGGTATTGGCACAAATTAATTCAATAGAACCTACAATGATGATAGATGCGAAGCTGAATTTACTGAAAGACATACCGCGGAATATCAAAAATCGTGACAGAGTCAGAATATATCATGGTGCTACGGAGGTTCTTGCCAGGGTTACCCTATTAAATAAAGAGGAAGGAAAAGCGGGGGAAAGCATTTATGTCCAATTTAGATTGGAGGAAATCACTGCCGTAAAAAAAGGAGATCACTTAGTTGTTAGATACTATTCGCCTATGCAAACCTTAGGGGGTTCAATAGTGATAGATGCAAATCCTAAAAAACATAATAGATTTGACGAAAATGTAGTGAAGGATTTGGCTGCCAGAGAACAAGGGGGCCCCGAAGAAATTATAGAAAAACAGATAGATATCCACAGTAAAGAGTTCCCCAACCTATCTTTTATAGCAAAACTGACAGCGCAGCAATTAAATGATATAAAATCGTTAGTATCTGATCTGGCAAATAAAAACAAAGTACTAGTACTGGGAAATGATAATGTTATTCATAGAAATTATTATGAAAATATAAAGGAACAATTAATAAATTTACTGGCGGCTTATCATAAATCTAATCCCCTTAAATCGGGAATGTTGAAAGAAGAAGTCAGGAGCAGATTGTTCCCCGGAAACAAAAGCAGAAGTATCGATATTTTAATGGATGTATTCGTGGAAAATAAAATTGTAAAAATTGAAGACAAATTTATATCTTTATATGATTTTGAAGTTGAATTTTCTCCGATTCATAAAAAAATACAGGAACAGCTGGAGCATATATACCTGCAGAAACAATATGCAACACCAAAATTTGAAGACATAGTTGATGCCATAGAGTTTGAAAGGAATGATATAGAGCAGGTTTTCGATTCTATATTAGGGAATACCTTGATCAGATTAAATCAAGAAGTTGTGTTCCATGTCAAATCATATGAAGATGCCAAAGCAGAACTGATAGATCATATCAACAAAAATGGCAATATCACATTGTCACAATTTAGGGATATATTAGGTACCAGCAGAAAGTATGCCGTCGCATTGTTAGAATATTTCGATAATGAAAAAGTTACAAAAAGAATAGGCGAGGAGAGAGTTTTATATCGGCAGATTTAAATTCAGATACAAGGTCAGGTAATCTTGATATAAAAGCAGTAAAATAATACAAACAAACCGCACAACGAACGATAAAGAACATATAGTAAAAAGGCCGCGGAGCTGTGGCCTTTTTCATGTGTCGTAATAACAGCGACACTGTTAACCTAAATCCAAACACAGGTTGACAGCTTTGCGTATTTAGACTATAATCTCTTTAAAATAAATTTAAACTGTTCGTATATGTTATGTTT
>DASRMO010000116.1:0-4371 GCA_035647895.1 Clostridia bacterium | reverse complement strand
TATTTACTTATTGGCTATAAGCAGGGTTCTCAGTAGAATGGATAATCTGTTTAATGTTCTTGCATATGCCCTCGGTTATGCTACGGGCAACTATGTGGGTATTTTTTTGGAAGAAAAAATGGCACTCGGAAATATCATTGTGCAGGTGATACTTGAACATGAGGTCGATGAACTGGTTGAAAAATTGAGAGATAACGGGTTTGGAGTGACCGTAGTCGAAGGATGTGGAAAGCAAGGGGTGAGGCATCTCTTAAACGTAACCCTTCAGAGGAAAAAACTGTCTAAACTATATAGTATCATAGACAATCATGACAAAGAGGCTTTTGTTACCGTAACCGATGCACGAGCCATCCGCGGGGGATATTTCACGGGCGTGAAGAAATAATGAATCATACTAATATTCTACTGCAACAAATAAGGAAATTGGGGATATTTCACGGGCGTGAAGAAATAATGAATAGTAAACGAATCTCCATAATATAATTTATATATAGGGCTTCTTTAGCGGATATATAAGGAAATTATATGATTGGGGGATGATATGGCATGAAATCTTTGCGGCGGGTTATTATTTTATTCATAGTATTTTTATTGATCTCATTGACGGGTTGTGAATTTTTCAAGGATAAAAATGAGACAAAGGATGTCAGTTTAATGATGGACACAGGAATATCCGAAGAGGACGGATTGAGAGAAACGGTTCTCTATTATAAAGACAGCAAGGGGTTCATTGTTCCCGTTATGAGGAAAATACCACGGGAAGAGGGTGTCGGGAAGGCTGCTATAAATTTATTAGTGGATGAGCCCGGCCTGAGGGATGATTTGGCGGCCATAGGGTTATTGCCGGTTTTACCTGCCGGTACGGAAGTAGTGGGCATGTCGATAAATGAGGGATTAGCCAAGGTGGATTTCAATGAAAATATACTATCTTATGATACTTTGGTCGATGAGAGGGCTATTGTTCAATCTCTTGTATATACATTGACGGAATTTGAGGCGATAGATAAAATTCAACTGTTGGTAGACGGGAAAGAGATGAAGAAGCTCCCTCACGGGACAAAAATAAAAGAGCCCTTACAGAGGGAAAGTATAAATCTGAGCATGGAGTTACAGGATGGGGAAATACCCGTTGTGGTATATTATAAAGGTACAACTAACGGGGAAGATTCATTTTTTATTCCCGTAACAAAGGGAGTCAATGCATTAAAGGTTGATATAAAGAGCGCTTTAACATCGTTGGTTGAGGGGGCCCCGGAAAATACCGGGTTGTATAGTGAATTGCCGGTGGGCGTGGTATTAAATAACGTATACATAAAAGACGGGGTTGCATATATTGATTTCAGTGAAGAAATTAAAAATATGCCCGGTAATGCGGCACATCAGCAATCGATGATATATGAATTAGGGTTTACTCTCAAAGAGATAGAACCTTCGATTTCACAAATTCGTATTCTATCCGGCGGCAAGGAAATAGAATTAAGTTCTGAGGTGAGCCTGAATTTACCGGCATATTTAAACATACATTAATCAGGGAGCGGAAAAAAGTAGGGGCAGATCGTTAAACCGATATCCGGCTTTCAGGTTGTAGGGGCAGACCGGCATACTGATTTCCGGCTTTCAGGTGATGGGGGCATACCGGCATACTGATATCCGGCTCCCGGATGGTAGGGGCAGACCGGCCTCTAAGTTGTAGGGGCAGACCCGCGTGTCTGCCCGCGAAGAGCACAGGGAAACGGGTTTTTGTGTTTTTTCAAAAGGGCGAACACATGGGTTCGCCCCTACAACAAACCGATGAATCAAGGCAGTGGGATACATCGCCAAACCGATTTCTGGTTTCCAGGTGGTGGGGGCATACTGGCATACTGATTTCCGGCTTTCAGGTTGTAGGGGCCAGACCGGCTTCTAAGTTGTAGGGGCAGACCTGCGTGTCTGCCCGCGAAGAGCACAGAGAAACGGGTTTTTGTGTTTTTTCGAAAGGGCGAACACATGGGTTCGCCCCTACAACAAACCGATGAATCAAGGCGGTAGAGCATACCGGCATATTGATACCCGGCTTTCAGGTTGTAGGGGCAGACCTGTGTGTCTGCCCGCTAGGGGTACAACAAATCGATAAATCAGGAGATGAAAATAATTTTGGAGAAAAACAAAGGAAATAAAAACCTTGGACAGGCTGTAATCGCAACGGAAAACGAACATAAATTAAAGGAAATAGGGGCGATTTTAAAGGACCTTCAATTGGAGGTTTTATCAATAAGAGATGCAGGCTTAGAGAGTCTCAAAATAATAGAAAATGGCGATACATTTGAGGAAAATGCCTTGATTAAAGCAAGAGCGGTCATGGAGAAAACGGGCAAATTAGCAATTGCTGATGATTCCGGCTTAGAGGTTGATATGTTGAATAGTCAACCCGGGATATATTCGGCCAGATTTGCGGGAGAAAATGCAACGGATGATGAAAACAACAAAAAACTTCTCAAATTGCTCGAAGACGTTCCATTACACGATAGAACAGCACGGTTTGTCTGCAGTATTGCTGCCGTATTTCCAAACGGGGATACTATTGTTTTGAGGGGCGAATGCCCGGGTATAATCGGATTAGAGCCAAAAGGTAAAGGTGGATTTGGTTATGACCCTTTATTTATAGTGGAAAAATATAATAAAACCTTTGCGGAATTAGGAGAAGAAAAGAAAAACAGAATCAGCCATCGTGCTGTGGCTCTGGAAAAATTAAAAAAAGAGCTGAAATCAAGATTAAAGAATGAATAATGAGGAAATTTTTTCAGAGGTCATGTCACATATGTTTGATTTCTCTAGAATGAGGAAAATTTTCATTATTTTATCGTTTGACATATAGCAGCTCACATGATAAAATTATCAATTGTCAGGATATTGATTTTATTATGTATCCACAAGTAAAAGTGTGAATGATGACTTTCTAAATTAAAGGTATTTTATCGATAAATATATGTTTATAAATACGTGCGCCCTTAGTTCAATGGATAGAGCGTCTGACTTCGGATCAGAATGTTGGGGGTTCGAATCCCTCAGGGCGTGCCAGAGGCAAACCTTGTAATTGAAATAGTTACAAGGTTTTTATTTTTACTCTACTAGCCTCATTTTTTGCTTTTGCGAGCCACTAAAGATATTATTGAATATATTTGCCGATTCTTTTTCTACAGTTTCAAGTGCATGAATGTATATGAATATTCCGGTGGCACAGAACCACGATTCCGGCAAAATGAGAGCTACTATTTTGGTGGCACAGAGCCACTTTGATTTTGCCTGATTAATAATTCTTGGAAGCATGTATATTTGTCAAGGTTTTGCTGCTACAGCGGTACGTAGCAGCCCTTATAAATATACAGGCTTCCGATAAACTCTAAAGCGAACAAAATCAAACGTAATTTAGCTGGCTCCCTATGAAATGTATAATTTGAATTCGGGCGAAATCCACGAGGCAAATTCAAATGCTATATCTTTATGTGCGTATGTGCCACCATAGCGGCCTGCTTTGGATATGATACCTATAGCGTTAGTGGATTCTGTCCACCTTTTAGGAGTTAAAACAAAGGAATTTAATCCGGCTTGATTTTTAATCCCATCGAATTCGATGGGATTAAAATTGGAGTTATGCATTTGCTCCCACACGCCAAGGAATTCAATAGTGTTTCTATTGCGTAACCAATTTAAAGAGGGTGATATAATGGGCAATAAAGTAATACGCATACCAATTAGTTATGATCAACGGAAAAAGAATGAAAAAGGGCCCGGCTATGTGCCTTGTCAAATATCAGGGAGGTATTTATATTTTGATATGGAATCTTGCATTCTAAAAGGAGGAGAATTTATTTCGGTTAATGTAATGACTTCAGATACGAATAAAGATAAAGATAGACTGTTAACTAGAATAATTGTGAAAAAGAAAGATTTATTAGGGGTATTGAATAATGTTAGGCCTAGGGAATTTACTGAATAGTAGGTTCTTTTTTTATATTAATTTTGGAGGTAGCCTATGGAATTCTATGTGGATAAGGCAATAAAAATTCAAAACAGACATATAATTATAATACGGCAAAAGGTTGATATTGCATATATTACACATGGTTAAAGATGGATGTGTATTCCGGATTTGATTGTGGTATAATTGGGGTGCAAATGATCAATAATTACATATATATATGTAAGAATAGTAGTTGTTTGGATATTAATGATTTTAAACCCGCGGGATTATTGAATCCCCACAAAAAATTGAATAAGGGAGGGATCTAGATGTCCGATATTATTTTTATAATAATATTGTTGATTATTCTGGTTATTATAGTTAAAGAATAATCTTTTATTTACAGAAGGTAGGATTTCAAAATCGAAATC
>DASRMO010000115.1:0-9066 GCA_035647895.1 Clostridia bacterium | reverse complement strand
TTATTGAAAAATAACAGTTGACAACATCTGATTTCCCTGTTCCATATTGGAAACATAAAATAAAAAACGGCAAGATCTTATTCCTGCCATTAGTATTTTTAAATAAAACTTGTTTATTATATTTCTTTTAAGATACGCTTTAAAAACTCCTTGGTTCTCTCCTCTGTCGGGTTATTAAAAATCTGTTCCGGTGTCCCTTCTTCGGCAATAACTCCATTATCCATAAATACCACACGATTGGATACCTCCTCTGCAAACCCCATTTCATGAGTTACTACCAACATTGTAAGGCCACTTTCCGCAAGTTCTTTCATTACCTTAAGAACCTCTCCCACCATTTCCGGGTCTAATGATGATGTCGGCTCATCAAACAACATAACATCGGGCTCCATAGAAAGGGCCCTGGCAATGGCTACCCTCTGTTTTTGCCCACCTGATAATTGGGCGGGTTTTGCATTGATATATTGTTCCATTTCAACAGTTTCTAAATATTTCATGGCTATTTTCTCCGCTTCCTCTTCGGAACGCCCCAATACTTTAACCTGTCCGATTGTACAATTTTTTAACACATTATAATTGTTAAATAGATTAAACTGTTGGAATACCATGCCTAATTTTGTACGATGTTCATATATATTATGCTCGGGATTCAAAATATTCTTTCCATTATAAATTATTTTACCGCCATTCGGTTTTTCTAAAAGATTTATACAGCGAAGGAGGGTCGATTTTCCGGAGCCGGATGAACCGATAATACAAACCACTTCTCCCTTATTTACCGAAAAATTAATATCTCTTAAAACTTCATTAGCTCCAAAGGACTTGCTTAAATGCTGTATATCAATTATCTTTTCCATATATATCTCTCACCTTCTTAAATCCTCTCTCCGAGGCTGATATCTTTTTTTATATATCCCTCGGCTTTTGTACCTGAATTTGATTACTTAATATATCATAATTTGACGGTCCATCTAACTTTCCTTCAACAGCACGTAAAATTCTTGTTATTGTAATTGTCATTATAAGATAAATGATACTGGTAATAAAAAATGCCTCCGAATATCTAAAATTATTGCCTGCAATGGATTTTGTTTGAAAATATAGCTCTGTTACCGAAATTACATTGAGAACGGATGTATCTTTTATATTGATTACAAATTCATTGCCCGTTGCCGGTAAAATGTTACGAATTACTTGGGGCAATACAACATTTGTCATAGTTTGAACATGATTCATGCCTATGGCATGGGCTGCCTCAAACTGTCCCTTATCGATAGAGATTATACCACCTCGTACAACTTCCGCCATATAAGCCCCTGTATTGATTGAAACAATAAAAATTGCTGCGCCCAATCTATCTATGTGTATACCAAATGCCACAGCGGAGCCATAATAGATCACCATGGCCTGAACAATCATGGGTGTTCCGCGAAAAAATTCCACATATACGGTGAGAAGCGAATTAATACATTTCAATAATATTCTCTTCCCTTTTTTTTCGGGCTCCGGTATTGTCCGTATAACCCCTACTATCAGGCCTATAAAAAAGCCCACCACAGTACCTATTATAGAAATAAAAAGTGTTGTCCCTGCCCCACGAATAAACATTGGCCAATATTTTGTCCAAATTCTTACCAGCCATTGTAACTCCATGCCAATTATTCCCCCTTTGAAAATCATAAAATAAAAACCGATCGCATTATATAAATACAACCGGTTTTTAACAATTAATCCTGTTCCGCTGGTTGATTCTTGGTAGCAGTATCCATAATGCTTAAAAAGTCATCATCTGTAAATCCTGCCAATACTTCATTTATTTTGTTTCTCAGTTCGTCATCGCCTTTTCGAATTCCCACGGCAATAGCCGTATCATCATCCGATGTTTCAAATCCGTCCGTAAATTCTACAAATGCAAAATTTTTATTAGCACTCACGGCACTAACAGCTTCCGGACGCTCCGAAACATATCCGTCTAATATTCCTGATTCCACCGCAACCCTCATTACAGGGAAAGTATCCATCGCAGTTTCTTTTTTTACACCCTTTATTTGGTCGATTACCGTATAATGGAATGTGTTTAATTGAGCGGTTATTTTTGCCCCGCTGAAATCCTGTATAGAAGTTGCATTTTCATATTTGCTGCCCTTCTTAACTACCATAACCAAATCGGATTTGTAGTAGTTGTCGGAAAAATCGATCGTCTCTTTACGATCTTCCGTAGGCGACATACCCGCAATTATCGCATCAATTTTATTTGCTTGTAGCGCCGGTACCAGGCCGTCCCATTCAACCTTAACGATAACCAGTTCTTTATCCAATCCTTCGGCTATTTTTTTGGCAATCTCTACGTCATATCCTCCCGCATATTCCGGGCTTCCGTCAATTTTAACCGCGCCGTTTGAACTATCCATCTGTGTCCAGTTAAACGGTGCGTAGTCGGCTTCGAGCCCTACCCTAAACAGCTCTTTTTTATCCTGGTCCGGGCCACCGGCCTCCTCACCATTCTGTTCCACTTGAGCATTGTTGTTTTCATCGCCTTCTCCACCTGTAGGTTCACCGCCATTTCCCCCACATCCTACTAATAACATAGATAATATCAATAATATTACCAATGCTATCGATATTTTTTTGTTCACAGCTAAATTCCCCCTTCTTTCATTATAGATTTAATTTATTATTTAAAATATAAAAACCCAATTTATGTTTAAACCATAACATGTACTTATTTTTAGGTTTAAAATGTATAAAAACCTGAGTCCACCCCAGGTTATATTATAAGTAGTTGCCCCTTTTCCCCTCATCTTTTTTAAACATGAGATAGCACAACTCAATAAACTGAGATGTTTATTGAGACAGCTCCGCAGCTATTAACTGCAGATCCAGCAAATAGCACCGAGAATGCCACCTGCTTCGGCGATATCCCCTTCTCCTCAGCATCAATGCCCCTCAGACTCCGCTGAAGACTGTTGAATATCGCACCTCTACCCCACTATAAAGGTGAGGCTCTATTAAATTTATTATTGCACATAGTATACAGTAATATAATTAATATGTCAACCCACTTAAAATCACAGTAAAACCGTTCTATATGATGATATTCTATTGAATTTATTTCGATTCTTAACCATGCTTCAGACAGGGAAACAAGAGCTTGTTCTATATGATGATATTCTATTGAATTTATTCCGATAGAATTTTGTCCAATGCTTCCACTGTTCTCCGTATATCTCTTTCTTCTATTATAAAAGGGGGAAGGAAACGCAATATATTTTCAGCAGTACAGTTTATCAATATTCCCTCCTCTGCCATTTTTTGTACAAAGGGAGCCCCTGCTGTTTTTAGTTCTAACCCCAGCATTAAACCTTTACCCTTTGTTTGTTTTACCAGAGGATGTTTTTCTACAAGCGTCTGTAACTGCTCCTTAAAATAATTTCCCTTCCGTTCCACAGTTTCCCAGAGTTTTTCCCGTAAAATATATTTCAAAGTAGCTAATGCGGCGCTGCAGGCCAGCGGATTACCCCCAAATGTGGTGCCATGATCCCCAGGATTAAAGGCTGCGGCTACCTCTTCTATTGCTAACATGGCCCCTATGGGAAAACCGTTGCCCAGAGCCTTAGCCAAACTCATGATATCCGGCTCTATGCCAAAATGTTCGTATGCAAATAATTTCCCCGTCCTCGCCATGCCGCATTGAATTTCATCAAATATCAATAGAATATCTTTTTGCACGCATATATTTTTTAACTCTTTTAAGAATTTCTCCTCCGCAACATTGACCCCGCCTTCTCCCTGTACGGGTTCTACGATAATAGCGCAAGTTTTCTCCGTGATCTCTGCCTTTACAGAATCTATATCATTGAAATTTGCAAATTTAAAACCGCCCGGCATGGGACCGAAGCCCTCCTGATATTTTTTATTGTAAGTGATGCTCAATGTTGCAAGGGTTCTGCCGTGAAAGGAAGAGGTCATGGCTATAATTTCATTTCTTCCTTCTCCGTATTTTTTATATGAATATTTTCTGGCTAATTTTATGGCCGCTTCATTGGCTTCTCCGCCGCTGTTGCAGAAAAATGCCATATCTGCAAAGGAATTTTCCACTAACAGTTTTGCCAGTTCCACCTGCTCCGGGATCCAGTATAAATTCGAGATATGTATCAACTTCTCAGCCTGCTGTTGAATTGCCTCAACAACTGCAGGATGGCTGTGCCCCAAATTGCATACGCTTATTCCCGCTATCATATCTAAATATTCTTTGCCTTCCATATCTTTCAAATAACAGCCTTTTGCCTCTTTTATAACCCTGGTCCCGCGATTATAGGTGTTCATGCTATATCTGTTTCCATCTTCAACAATGTCAGTCATTGTATTTTACCCCCTAATTTGTGATCATCGTTCCTATACCTTCATTTGTAAATATTTCTAAGAGTATAGAATGAGGCTTTCTACCGTCTATAATATGTGCCCTTTCTACGCCGCCCTTTATCGCTTCAAAACAGCATTTTATTTTAGGGATCATACCGCCGCTTATAATGCCCTTATCTATATATTCCTTTATATCCTTTATTTTAATTTGAGAAATAACGCTGGAGCTATCGTCCCGGTCCTTCATAACTCCCTTTACATCCGTAATTAAAATCAACTTTTTAGCATTTAATTCAACCGCCAACCGTCCTGCCACTTCATCGGCATTAATATTAAATGATTCTCCTTCATCTCCATAAGCTATCGGAGAGATTACCGGAATATATCCTTTATTTATAATAGTATTTATCAGATCGGTATTTACCTCCACTATCTCCCCTACCAAACCGAGTTTAGCATCTTTTTGCTTTGCTCTGAAGCTACTCCCGTCTTTTCCGCTGATCCCTATAGATTTTACACCGTTTGCATTTATACACGAGACAATCTCCCTGTTGATCTTCCCAAAAAGGACCATCTCCGTGATTTCCATGGTTTCCTCATCCGTTACACGCAAGCCATCTATAAATTCAGCTTCCTTACCTAATTTTTTCATAAAACTCGTAATATCCGGGCCTCCTCCATGTACAATTACCGGATTCATCCCTACAAATTTCATCAGCACCATATCTCTGATGACACTGTGTTTTGATTCTTCGTTCATCATAGCGTTACCACCATATTTTATTACAACTATTTCATTATGAAACGATTTTATATAGGGTAAGCTTTCTATCAGGACATTTGCCTTTTCACACGGCGACAACTTCATGTTCTCCCTCCTAGATCCTTCGCTTCGCTCAGGATGACATATAAAAATTGCTCAGACGACATAAAAATTATTTTAACTGCGTAAGATTACTTGGATTGCATAAAAATTTCCCGGATACCATAAAAAGTGTATCTTCCTAATAATAGCTTGATAATGTTCTATGACCTATAGGATACATTGATTTTTACATAATCATATGACAGATCACAGCCCCATCCCTTGGCACTTTCACTGCCTCTTTTTAAATCAACGATTATTTTCAGGTCCCTCTCTTTTAAAATCCGCTCTATATATTGTTCATCAAAATCGGTTCCCCTGCCATCCTTTATAATTTTTATCATATCCCCTTCTTTTCCTAACAATACTTCAATTTCATCTATATTAAAATCTGCTCCCGAATAACCGATACTGCATATAATTCTCCCCCAATTAGCATCTTCACCGAAAAAAGCGGTTTTCACCAAATTGGAATTTAAGATACTCTTGATGACCTTTTTGGCATCTACAGCAGATCCGGCATTTATTACTTCGATTTCTATAAATTTGGTAGCCCCTTCGCCGTCACGCACTATAAGTTTAGCCAGATATTCATTTACATAATAAAAAGCTTCCACGAATTTTTCCGCCTCGGGATGTTTTTCATCGATAACAGTATTCTTTGCCAAACCGTTTGCCATTACGCCAACCATATCATTAGTACTGGTATCTCCGTCAACGGTAATCATATTGTAAGTTTTATCTACAGTATCATTTAATAATCTTTGTAAAAACCCCTCTTCTATATTAGCATCAGTTGTAATAAAAGCCAACATAGTCGCCATATCAGGTTCTATCATACCGGAACCCTTTGCAATTCCTCCTATTGTGACCTGTTTTCCGTCTATCTCTACCGATACGCCTATATTTTTAACGCATGTATCCGTAGTGAGGATGGCCTCGGCAGCCGCCGGGCCCCCCTCATAGCTCAAATTTCCGGCTGCTTTTTTGATCCCATCTAATATAACTTCCATAGGCAGCGGGACACCTATTACACCTGTGGAAGCCACCAAAACATTTTTAGGTGATATATTTAATTCTCCGGCTGTCGCTTCGGCCATTGCCACGGCATCCTCGTAACCTTCTTGTCCGGTACAGGCATTGGCATTGTTGCTATTTATGATGATTGCTTGAATTTTTGACCCGATAATATTTTCTTTACACAATAATACAGGAGCTGCACATGCCTTGTTTTTTGTAAAAACTCCTGCCCCTTTTGCCAATACATCGCTGGCAATCAATGCCATATCTTTTTTATTCTTTTTTAGCCCTATATTCAGGCCACTCGCTTTAAAGCCCTCAGGCGAAGTGATACCCCCGTCAAAAATTTTAAAATTCCCCATACTCTTTTCCCTCCTTAGCCATTTAAGGCCATATGGGCGGTTGCCCCAACCCCTCACCCATATCAAAACCGAACATTAAATTCATATTTTGCACTGCTTGGCCTGCCGCCCCTTTGACTAAATTATCTATGGCACTTATCATAATAATATTATTAGTCCTTTTATCTACTTTAAAACCTATATCGCAATAGTTGGAACTATAAACCGCCCTCGTTTGGGGGTATTCCCCCTCTTCTAACACCCTTACAAACTGTTGATTGTCATAGTAATGGTCCAAGGTATTCCTAATTTCTTTTTCGCTCACATTTTTATTATTTATCAAATAAACAGTGCTTAAAATCCCCCGTGTCATGGGAGCCAAATGAGGCGTAAACTGTACCACAACCTCTTTTCCGGCCGCTATGGATAATTCCTGCTCAATCTCCGACGTATGTCTATGGGTGCCTATACTGTAAGCCCTGAAATTCTCATTACATTGTGAAAATAAATTTGCATCTTTGACAGACCTGCCCGCACCCGAAACCCCTGATTTTGCATCTATTATTATATGGTCACCGTCTACAAGTTTTTCTTTTAATAACGGATATAACGACAAGAGAACGCCGGTAGGATAACAACCCGGATTTGCAACAAGTTGAGTTTTACTGATTTTGTCGCTATATATCTCACTCAGGCCATATACCGCTTCATCCAATAAATCTACGGCCTCATGTTTTGTGTTGTACCATTTTTCATAGGTATCAACACTTTTTAATCTGAAGTCCGCCGAAAGATCTACAACTTTTTTGCCCTTTTTGAATATTTTCTTTACCGGTTCTTGACTTAACCCATGCGGCAAGGCAGTAAAAAGCACATCTATGTCTTCTAAATTTTCATCCAAATCTATAGAAACACATTTATCATCTACTATATTTTTAAAATTAGGGTACACTTTACTATATTCCACAGTAGCATAGCTTCTGGAATCCAAAAAACTTATATCCAATTTGCTGTGTTGAGAAATTAACCTGACTAATTCCCCTCCTGCATACCCTGTCGCTCCTATAACACCCACTTTAATCATGTTCTCACCTTCTTCTATTATTTCCAAGCAGGCAACCAAACCCGCTAGGCTGTGTAATAATTGTCATTCCTAGCGCAGATAAAAATCTTGAATGGCTCAAAATACAGAACCTTCGTATTTGCTCAGGATGACAAAAGTAAGAAAAGTGCTTTTTCACACAACCTGACACCTCTACAGTTAAAATATCCGAATAAACAATCGAAACTCTCTGTTCGTTTTAATAATTATACATTATAACTAATAAATATGCAATGCCTTTTTTGCTTTTATTTAATGAAAAAAGAACAGGGGGATAGACTTTTTGCCCTGCCAAATGGGCTAAAACCCTCCCCCTATTCTTCCCCTCATTATTTTAAATCACTTATTATTCTTCCTTCAATTTCATCAATAATTCTCCTACTTTTACTTGCTGCTTTTCTTCTACCAAAATACTTTCTACTATGCCGGCCGCGGGAGCCGTAATATTAGTCTCCATTTTCATGGCTTCAAGTAAAATAATACTCTGATTTTTGTCTACTTTTTCCCCTTCTTCCACTAAAATTTTAACCACTGCTCCGGGAATAGTAGCGCCTATTTCAAATTTATTTTCCGGATCCGCCATTTGAGTAAATATTTGTTCGTTGGTTCCGATTATTATACTCGCTTTGTCAAATATTTTTATTTCCCTACGGTTTCCATTCACTTCAAATGCTAAGGTTCTATTTCCCTCATTATCCAATTTGCCAATCTCCAGCAATTTAAGAATCAAGACCTTGCCCTCCGCAATCTCTACCTCACAAGTTTCACCTTCATGTAAACCATGGAAAAATATATCGCTTCCCATCCTGCTCAGGTCTCCATATTCATTGATAAAACACATATAATCCTCATATGTCTTCGGATAAAGCGCATATGATAATATATCCTTCCGATTCGGATTTATGCTATATTTCTCTTCCAAATGTTTTGCGATAGCACCGAAGTCTTCCGGCTCTAATAGTTCACCGGGCCTTACACTGATGGGAGTTTCACCTTTTAAAACTATATCCTGTAATCTCTTAGGAAACCCCCCGCTTGGCTGTCCCAACATGCCTTTAAAATAATCTACAACAGACTCCGGAAAGGTCATATCTTTTGCTTTTTCATATATATTTTCGGGATCCAAATCGTTTTGCACCATAAAAATTGCCATGTCACCCACTGTCTTGGACGATGGTGTAACTTTTATGATGTCTCCCAGCATCTCATTGACCGTTTTATACATTCCTTTGACTTCATCAAATCTATGCCCTAAACCAAAGCTGTCCACCTGCGGTTTTAAATTGGAATACTGTCCGCCCGGAATTTCATATTTATAAATTTCCGCCGTTGCAGATTTTAAATCAGATTCAAATTGTTCGAAAACCGGTCTTACG
>DASRMO010000114.1:0-4462 GCA_035647895.1 Clostridia bacterium | reverse complement strand
GTATATAGCAAAGGATATAACGAGAATCAATGCGGTATTAGGAGCCACACCATATATCTCAATCTGCTGAAATAATGTGGATTGCAGTATTAAATTAAATAAAATAATTAAGCCAATTATAATCGTTCCCACTATCGGTTGCCCCTTTTTCGCTAATGAAATTGTATCGGTTCCATTATTATTACCTTAGTCACTCTCTTAAAATTAACTGCAGGTTCTACCTTGATTGTTTTTAATAGATGATCACTGGATTTATCCACTTCAATAATTTCACCTATTACAATTCCCTCCGGATAAGTACCCAACCCCGAGGTAACTATTTTGTCACCTACAATTATATCCGCTAAAGGATCAAATAAATATCCGGATATTTCATTAGTAATGCTTCCGGTGATTATACCTTGCAAGCTGCTGTCCCTCATTATCTGAAAACTGACAGAGCTGTTATTATCTATGATAGAAATGACTTTTGACCAATTACCCCCAACTTCATAAACCTTCCCGATAAGCCCGTTGGAATCAAATATTACACTGTTTTTCTTAACACCCTGTTTTTCACCGGCATCAACTGTAAATATATTAAACCAATTGCCGGGCCCTTTTCCTATTATATTGGCAGAAATAATATCATATTTATTATCGTCCTCTATATAATTTAAAGCGTATTTTAAGGCCTTTAATTCCTCCAATTCACTCCTTGCCATATTTAACCTTAAAACCTCTTGTTGCAATGATTCTACTTCTTTTTTTAAGCTCTCATTTTCAGCCTTCAGATTAGCCATATCAGCTATAGAACCGATGCCTTGTTTTATGCCATTAACTCCCCTGCTGATAACATTTTGAATGGGTGTTATAATATTTCCAATCCATTTCTCTACAAACGTAATATTTTCTCTCTGGTTAGATGTAATTCCTATCATTATAATGAGAATGATAGCGACAATTGCCACTATCATTGCTGATCTGTTCTTCCATTTATTTTTTAATCTGTTTCTGGGCATCTATATCACCAACTTATCCCAATTTTTTAGGGCTTATTAGAATTCTTCTTAAGGTATCTATTTCTTCTATTGCTTTTCCGGTGCCCATTACCACACAATCTAAAGGGCCTTCAGCAATCTGCACGGGCATTCCGGTTTCTTTTATTACCAGTTTATCCAATCCGTCCAATAAAGCCCCCCCGCCCGTAAGCATTATTCCTATTTCCATAATGTCGGCAGCAAGTTCAGGGGGAGTCTTTTCCAATGTATATTTAATGGCTTCAACAATCTGACTGACAGGTTCTTTCAGTGCTTCCATTATTTCGACCGATGTTATTTCTAAGGTCTTAGGCAATCCCGAAACTAAATCCCTACCTCTGACAAGCATCTTTTCCTCCTTTGCTTTCGGAAATGCGGATCCAATTGTTACTTTCACCTCTTCGGCCGTTCTTTCTCCAATCATCAAATTATATTCTCTTTTTATATATTGAACGATGGATTCATCAAGTTCGTCTCCGCCAATTCTGATAGATTTGGCAGTTACAATACCCCCAAGAGAAATAACAGCAACTTCCGTAGTCCCTCCTCCGACATCTACAACCATACTACCGGTGGGTTCTTCAACAGGCAGCCCCGCGCCTATAGCCGCAGCCATGGGTTCTTCAATTAAATAAGCCTCCCTTGCACCCGCCTGCAATGTAGCTTCCTCCACCGCTCTTTTTTCTACCTCAGTAACTCCTGAGGGTACACTTACAACTACTCTAGGTTGTATCAATGTTCTTCTATAATAAACCTTTTTAATAAAATATTTCAACATACTTTGGGTTACGTCAAAATCCGCAATTACACCGTCTTTCATCGGTCTGATTGCAACTATGTTGCCCGGCGTTCTACCGATCATTTTTTTTGCATCTTCACCTACGGATAATACTGTTTTTGTATCATTTTGAATTGCAACTACAGAAGGCTCATTGAGTACAATACCTTTTCCCCTCACATAAACCAATGTATTCGCTGTTCCCAAATCAATTCCCATATCACGTAAGAAAAACTTGAATACTCCCATGTATAATACTCCTTCCTTTATATAACACCTATATTATTTCCTTTTCCTTCATACTGAAGTAAATTCCATCCCCTATAATTATATGATCCAATACATTTATCCCAATAATAGTTCCCGCTTCAATGAGTCTTTTTGTTATATTAATATCCTCCATACTCGGTTTGGGGTCCCCACTTGGATGGTTATGTGCCAATATTATAGCGGAACTGCTCCTTTTAATCGCTATATTAAACACCTCTCTGGGATGAACAATTGAAGCATTTAAACTGCCGATTGATATGTTTTCTATGGCAATTACATTGTTCTTGGTATTTAACAGTATAATATTGAAAATTTCCTTATTTAAATACCTCATTTCCTCCATTAACAGATTACTTATATCCTCAGGACCCTGTATTTTATAATTATTTACGTTCGTTGTTAAGGCTATACGTTTTCCCAGTTCCACGGCTGCTATAACTTGGGATGCTTTTGCCAAACCGATACCCCTTATTTGCATTAATTCCTCCATGGTACAATTTGTAAGGGTTCTCAATCCTTCACTGGACATATTTAATATTCCCCTTGCCAAATCAATTGCTGTTTTATCCTTTGTCCCCGTGGATAATACTATCGCTAATAACTCTGCATTAGATAAGCTTTGGCATCCATAAGTGATCATTTTTTCCCTTGGCCGTTCACTTATTGGCATGTTCTTAATAGTAGTATATTCACAATAATCGCACATAATTAGCCCACCCTTAAAATTTTTTAAATTTAAAGAAGATTTATGTTAAAATTATTATACAGCGCAACCCCTAATTTAAACACCGGTAATCCCACAACATTAAAATAATCGCCTTCTATTTTTTCTATAAATAAAGAGGCTTTCCCCTGGATTGCGTAGGCACCGGCCTTGCCTATATATTCGCCGGTTGCAATATAATTTTGAATTTCTCGGTCTTTTAATTTTTTAAAATATACTCCGGTGCTTTCATGATCAATAAATTGCTGCCCTGTTAAACAGTCTATTATTGCAAATCCGGTAATAACCCTATGGGTCCTTCCCGAAAGAAGTTTTAGCATATTGTATGCATCCTGTTCATTTTGAGGCTTACCTAATACCTTATCACATTCTACTATCGTATCAGCCCCTATAACAACATAGCCCCCATTTAATTTACCGGAAACATCCTTTGCTTTTGCATAAGCGAAATATTTGGCAATTTCTGTAGGAGAAAGCTGTTCATCAATTTTTTCGTTAATATTACTGCCGATCACCTGAAAATCCACCCCTAAATTTTCCAGGATCTCTTTTCTTCTTGATGAATTAGATGCTAAGATTATTGCCCTCATATTTCCACCTACAGTCTATTAAATATAATTAAGGCTAATAGAAGTCCAATAAGGCCGGTAACATTGATTTTGAATAACAAACTTATTTGAAAATAAATAACTCCCAGGTCAATCTCTACATTGTTTAATCCTAAATGTTCGGGTCCATAATCTAAAAAGGGAACTGCAGTACCAAAAAACCTTCCTATTAAACTGCCTAAAATAATCCCCGTAATAACAAATAGTATAAGTAACCAGGAACTTCTATTTTTTCTCATTTTTATCCCCCATTTTCCTAGCTTCTGACCATGTGATCTATGTTAGCTTTAATTTTACCTAAAGTATAATTTGCTGTAATTCCGATAAATACACCGGTAAAAATACTTGTAAGTGTTAACACCGGTAAATAAGCAAATATCTTAAGATTGTTGATTATAATACTAGCTACTACTAATTGTGCTATATTATGTCCCAATGCTCCAAAAACACTTACACCTATCAAACTAAAATACTTTCTGAAAAACTTATATATGAACCACATCAAAAGTGTGCTCACAAAGGCTCCTGACATGCTATATATCGTAGAAATTATAACTCCCGATACCGTTCCCCCGATAAAACTCCTTAGTAAGTTAACAGCTAAGGCATACTTTACCCCATATATTACCAATGTAATCAGACCGACAATATTAGCTAATCCCAGTTTTGCACCGGGTGCAAATGCGGTAAAAGGATTAGGTATCATTGATTCGATAATATGAAGCCCTAATCCTATGGAAGTCAACATAGCCAAATGTATCATTTTTTTTGTATTCATAGCGATTAACACACTTTCTCTGAAATAATAAATTTAACCTTAATTTTCAAATAAATTATACACCACTAATATTGTAACAACAAATCCGGTGGCCTGTTTGTCAGTTTAAAAATTAAGATAATATAAAATTCAATACATCAAAAGTTTATCATTATATGTTTTAATATACAAGTAGTAAATAATTGATATTTACTTTTTATCCCTTTAAAAAAACACCGACAATCATGATAATTGTGACTCATTGATATAGGTTTTTAGCAAAAATAAAGGGAGCCTGTCAAAGGC
>DASRMO010000113.1:0-3204 GCA_035647895.1 Clostridia bacterium | reverse complement strand
GGATGAAAAGAAACTTTCGAATATATCACCGAACAATATCCCTATCAACCCTGTTGGAATTGTCGCTATAATGATAAAAATGCCAAGTTTTCTATGTTCATTGTTAATTTTAAATCCCTTTCCCGTAATAACTTCCTTGATCAAACGAAAAAATTCCGCAATAATTATAGCTATATCTTTAGAATAAACAAAAAATATTGAAAAAAGGGTACCTAAATGAAGCATTATCGTAAAGAAAAGAATTCGGTCTTCCGGGACCTTCAGAAGTTGCTGGGCGACAGCTAAGTGCCCCGAGCTGCTTACCGGCAAAAATTCCGTAAGCCCCTGGATTATACCTAATACTACGGCTTTTAAAATTGTCATTATATTACCTCCCGAGAAAATACTGATACGAATGATTATAACATATATTAATAGGCTATGTAGGAATTTCATATTTAAAACTAATAAAAAGATATTAAAGAGAAATAATAAGGTAATGTGAAAAGAAATTTACGGGGTGAAAATATGGTAATTGTATTTATAAGGGCATTGGTACTGTATTTAGTAGTGGTAGTAGTTATGAGGATGATGGGGAAAAGACAGGTGGCACAGATGCAGCCCTTTGAACTCGTAATAATGATAATGATTGCGGATCTTGCCGCCACACCTATGGAGGATACGGATATCCCCTTAATAAATGGGGTTGTTCCGATAATTGCACTTTTATCCATACAGGTGTTAGCCTCATATTTTTCCTTGAAAAGTGAAGGATTCAGGGATTTCATTTGTGGAAAACCGAGTATCTTGATACATAGGGGCAGAATAGACCAATCGGAGCTGTATAGGTTAAGGGTTAATATAAATGATCTTTTAGAAGCTCTCAGGAATAAAGATTATTTTAATATAAGTGATGTGCAATATGCTATTTTGGAAACAAACGGACAAATGAGCATAATACCGAAGGCGGACAAGCGGCCTGTGGAGACGGCCGATATAGGGGTTATGGTAAAAGAAGAGGAATTGCCGGTTACATTGATTACGGACGGGAAATTAAATGATAACAAACTTAAAAAGGCGGGACATGATAAAAAGTGGTTGATGGATCAGCTTAAAAAACAAGATATAGACAGTATAAAGGATGTGTTTTTTGCTTCATTGTCATCTGATGGAAGTTTTTATATACAAGAGAAGATAGGTTAGGGGGGATTCTATGCGTACTGTTATAGTTACAATAATTATTCTGGCCATTTTTATTTTGGGTGCCTTTGTGTTACATAGATATATTGATACCAGTTGTGAGGGGCTCTTGGAAAATGTAAAGGAACTACATGTTTCGGTGGAAGATGATAGGTGGCCTGATTCAAAAAAACAGTTGTCAGGCCTCAATAAAAAATGGGAGAACACCAAAAAGAGATGGCAACTATTCTTAGAGCATTATGAAATGGATGATATTGATATAGTTTTATCGAGGCTTGAACAATATTTGGAAGTCGAAGATAAAGCATCGGCCTTGAGTGAAACTGCGGAACTCAGGATATTGATCAATCATATAAAGGATAAGGAAGGTTTTATGTTGGAAAATATATTGTAGTGAAATATTTTTTATTTAAATTTTAACTTGCATTTAGCAACGGCTTAAAATAACAATAAAAATGCTTGAAGGTATGTAGGATTTATTATATAATAAACAGAAATACATTTATTTAGGTTATGATTAATATGATAACGAAAGGGAGTGGTGAAAAAAGTTATATAATTATTAAGGAGGGATAGCATGCAAAATTCTAGCCGGGCAGAAAAGCGGGATGCTAAAGGATTTTTTAAATCCTTTAATAAGTCGGATCTGGACGAAACAACAAAATACGCGATTATGTTTTTTTATGCCGCACTCATATTAGTTTCGGGTTTTCTTTTCAACAGTACGGAAGAGATTATAAGTGGGCTGGGTAAAATTATTGTTTCACGAAGTGTACTTATTTCAGATTATATGGTAATAGGGAATATAGGAGCTACTTTAGTCAATTGTGGACTTACGACTCTTGCCTCGATAATTGTTGCTAAAATTGCTCGTGTAGAAATGAACGGGCTTACTATAGCGGCGATATTTACAATAGCGGGTTTTGCGCTCTTCGGAAAAAATATTTATAATATTTGGGCTATATATTTAGGGGCATATTTGTACGCATTATATACAAAGGAAAGCTTTAGAAAATATTCTGCAGCCGCTTTTTTTGGAACGGCATTAGGTCCGTTAGTGAGTCAAATAAGTTTCGGAGCAGGATTTCCGCTTGTACAAGGGATAATTCTAGGCAACCTGGCCGGAATTATAGCCGGATTTATTATACCGTCTATGGCAGCACATTTTCCTAAATTCCATCAAGGATTTAGTTTATATAATATAGGATTTACGGCCGGAATGACCGGATTCTTGTTTATGTCCGTATTAAGAGCTTTTGGAAGGGGGCATGATACCCTGTCAATAGGGCTTGAAGGATATAATTTTGAATTCACTATATATCTGTCTATAATGTTTGTATCAATGATTATTTTAGGATACATCTTAAATGATAAGAGTTTTTCGGAATATAAAAACATATTGAAAAGGACGGGGAGAGCCCCTTCGGATGCGGATTTTGCTACTTTAGACGGATTTGGAATAACATTAGTTAACATGGGCATAATAGGTCTTATGTCCACAGCATATGTTTTAATAGTAAAAGGGGAGTTGAACGGACCGAATATCGGGGGAATTTTAACTATAATAGCCTTTGGTGCATTTGGGAAACACGCAAAAAATATTGTACCTATATTCATAGGGGTCTTTTTAGCAAGCAGCTTATTCTCACTGATCCCGGGATCATCAATACCTCCACCCGGAGCCCTGGGCCCTGTATTGGCCGCATTGTTCGGGACTACATTAGCGCCGATTGCCGGAAGATACGGATGGAAAGCAGGAATAGTGGCAGGAGCTGTTCATATGGCGGCAGTAGTGAATACAGCATATTTACATGGGGGCATGGACTTATACAATAATGGATTTACCGGTGGCCTTGTAGCGGCTTGTTTAGTTCCTATTATTGATGGATTAATCAGAAATGATAAGGTTGAAGCTAGTTAAGGTCGATTGAAGTAAATGATTAAATGAAATGATAAGGGTCCCTCTCAAAGCAAAAAAGGGGGTCTTTATTTTTGAAAAACAATGGATATTTAACAATATAGTTT
>DASRMO010000112.1:0-12430 GCA_035647895.1 Clostridia bacterium | reverse complement strand
CTGTATATCTTGCCATCTGTTTACACCTCCTAATCTCCTTAAACTCTCCTGCGCTTCGGCGGCCTACAACCGTTATGCGGGATTGGTGTTACATCTTTGATAAGATTAACTTCAAGCCCTGCGGCTTGTAAAGAACGAATTGCGGCTTCTCTTCCCGCACCGGGTCCTTTAACATAGACCTCTATAACTTTCAATCCCTGCTCCATTGCAGCCTTGGCAGCAGCTTCCGCGGCCATCTGAGCGGCAAAAGGAGTTGATTTTCTCGAACCTTTAAATCCTAACTGCCCTGCGCTGGACCAAGCAATCACATTACCCTGCATATCCGTTAAGGTAATGATCGAATTATTAAATGTTGATTGAATATGAGCCCGGCCGCGCTCTATATTTTTACGTGCTTTTCTGCGAGCACGGGTACCTCTTTTTTTGGCTACTCTTGCCATTATCCTACACCTCCCGTATATTTAAATCTAACCCTTTTTCTTACGAGTGATAATTCTCTTCGGACCTTTTCTTGTACGGGCATTAGTCTTTGTGTTTTGACCTCTTACGGGCAATCCTCTGACATGCCTTATTCCTCTATAGCACCTGATCTCTCTCAATCTCTTAAGGTTTAAAGCGGTCTCTCTCCTTAAATCTCCTTCGACATGATGTGTATCTATGATTTTTCTTAAATTATTTACCTCTTCTTCTGTTAAATCCCTCACTCTTGTGTCGGGATCAATACCTGCCACAGCTAATATCTTATTTGATGTGCTTCTGCCGATACCGAATATATATGTTAAACCAATCTCAACTCTTTTATCTCTCGGCAGGTCAACACCGGCTATTCTTGCCATATTAGTCTACACCTCCTAATTCTATTGTTTCAAATACTTATATTATGTTCGTCTAATTGTCCACATTAAATTAAAATTTATTTTTAATAAACCAGCCCGGAAATCAGTAAATAACTGATGCAGCCGCTCCCTTGGGCTATTAACACAGATCCTTCGTAAGCACCATTTATTCTGCCCGTCTCAGGATGACTGATTATGTCATTCTGAACCTAGTGAAGAATCTCGTCTTTAGATCCTTCGCAAGCACCATTTATTCTTCCCGTCTCAGGATGACATTCTTAAGCCAAACCTTTACTGCCCATCTCAAAATGTTGAATTATGTCATTCTGAGCCTAGTGAAGAATCCTGTCTTAAGCTAACCTTGTTTCTGTTTGTGCTTAGGGTTTTCACAAATAACTACTACTCTGCCATTTCTCTTGATAACTTTACATTTTTCACAAATTGGTTTAACTGATGGTCTGACCTTCACTGTTATCCCTCCCTAACTACTTCTTTCGCCATGTTATTCTGCCGCGTGTTAAATCATATGGAGATAATTCTACCGTTACCCTATCTCCGGATAAAATCCTTATAAAATTCATTCTCAATTTTCCAGATATATGTCCTAAAACTTCATGACCATTTTCAAGTTCCACAATAAACATTGCATTTGGTAATACTTCCTTTACAACACCTTCCATTTCAATTACATCTTCCTTTGGCATTAATAAATCAAACCTCCCTTCCGGCATTAAGGTTTTAAACCTAATTTCTCAAATTCTCTGCGTATAAATCCGTTACTAATTTTCTCATTATTTAAAATTGCTGCTCTAATTTCATTAGAGATAATATTTGTTTTCGCCAGATGCTTAATCTGCTTTTTTTTAGGCCTGTCAATCCTTCTTAGGGAACCGTCCACAATCAAAACATATTTAGCATCGATTTTTTCAAATACAACAAAAAATTTTCCCTTATCTCTTCCGGCTTTTGATTTTACTATCTGCCCTATATCTAAATCAGTCAGTTCCATACAATCACCTCATCTGTCCGGATTATAACCTTGTTAGAATTTCAGGTTCTTCTTCTGTAATTGCTATGGTATTTTCATAATGTGCCGAATATTCACCGTCCAGGGTTACCACTGTCCAACCGTCCGAAAGTACCTTCACATCGTAGGTTCCTATATTGACCATAGGTTCGATAGCTAATGCCATTCCCTCTTTCAGCCTGGGGCCCTTTCCCGGAGGCCCATAATTAGGAATCTGCGGCTCTTCATGCATATTTGTGCCTATCCCATGGCCTACATAATTTCTGACTACTGAAAATCCGTGTTTTTCTACGTAGGTTTGAATAGCATGGGATATATCCGATAATCTATAGCCTACTTTTGCAAATTTTATTCCCTCGTAAAAGCTTTCCCTAGCCACATCTATGAGTTCCTGTGCCTGTTCGCTGATTTTCCCCACAGCATGAGTCTGTGCGGCATCTCCATAATAGCCTCTATAGATTGAACCTATATCTATACTTATAATATCGCCTTCTTCTAATTTCCTCGGCCCGGGTATGCCGTGGACCACCTCATGATTGATAGAAGCACATATATTAGCCGGAAAACCTCCATATCCTTTAAAAGCAGGAATAGCATCTTTTCCTAAGATATGCTCTTCAGCAATCCGGTCTAATTCCCGAGTTGTAATTCCCGGCTCTATGGCTTCCCTGATAAGTTCATGAGCCTGGGCCACAATCCTCCCCGCTTCTCTCATCAGTTCAATTTCCCTGCGTGATTTTATATATATCATTATAATCCGCTCCCTAAGGAATCCACAATATCCTCAAAGACTTCATCTATCGCCTTAATACCGTTCACGGTAATAAGTTTATTTTGTTTACCATAATAATCTATCAATGGAGCAGTCTCTTCCAGATAAACTTCTATACGCCTCGTCACTGTCTTCGCATTGTCATCATCTCTCTGATAAAGGTTTCCGCCGCATTTATCACAGTTATCACCTTTTGCCGACGGATTGCTTTTTATATGAAATGTAGCCCCGCATTCTTTACATATCCGCCTTCCGACAGCCCTATCAATCAAAACATCCTTATCAGCTTCTATATTTATTACTTTATCCAGGCTTACGCCTATATTTTTTAATACTCCATCCAGGGCCTCCGCCTGCACTACTGTCCTCGGAAATCCGTCCAGTAAAAATCCGTTGGTGCAATCATCCCGTCTCAGCCGATCCTCCATGATATCCATTACAAGCCCATCGGGAACCAGAAGCCCCTTATCCATATAGCCCTTTGCTTTCTTGCCTAATTCGGTACCCTGTTTAACATTATCCCTAAATATATCTCCGGTGGAAATATGGGGAATACCATATTTTGCAGCAATGAATACAGCTTGTGTTCCCTTGCCCGCCCCGGGGGGACCAAGCAAAATTAATCTCATTGTACCATCTCCTAATTTGATTGCAATAACAATATTTATAAATTTTAGATCCTTCGTAAGCACCGTTTATTCTGTCCGTCTCAGGATGACATTTATAAGTCAAACTCATACTATCATTTTTAAGATGACATACCACTATTTCAAAAATCCCTGGTAATGCCTCATCAAGAGTTGTGCTTCAATCTGTTTCATTGTCTCCAGGGCAACCCCTACGACAATCAATACCGCCGTACCTCCGAAAGATATCGGTATCTTTGTCGCACTCATTACAATCGTGGGGACAATTGTAATTATAGCCAAGAATAGTGCCCCTGCCAATGTTATCCTTGTAAGAATTTTATTTAAATATTCCGATGTGGGCTTGCCGGGTCTGATTCCCGGTATAAAACCGCCATTTTTTCTCATATTGATAGCTATTTCCACAGGATTGAATGTCGCCGCAGTATAAAAGTAAGTAAAGAATATAATCAATAATGCACTCAACAGATTGTAAACAAATACACCCGGTACAACACTAGGCGACAACCATGTATTTAAAAAATGTGCGAATTTGCCTTCCTTACCGATAAAATAAGAAATCGTATGCGGAAATTGCAGCATGGACATAGCAAAAATTACCGGAATAACACCCGCTTGATTTACCTTTAACGGGATATGCGAGCTCTGCCCGCCGTACATCTTTCTACCGACGACTCTCTTGGCATATTGCACGGGGATTTTCCTGGTCCCTTCCTGAATAGCGATAACACCGATTATTATCAACAACACCATAACTACGAACATTGCAATAGATAATATATTCAGTTCACCCTGTTTTGCCAAGGCAATCGTATTTTTTATTCCATCGGGCAGCTTCGAGACTATACCTGCAAAAATTAATAGAGAAATACCATTTCCCACTCCTTTTTCAGTTATCTCCTCACCCAACCACATCAAGAATGAAGTACCGGCCGTCAAGGTGAGAACGACTGTTATAATACTAAATACATCCTTGTTTATCAATGCGCTTCTAAACAAACCTACACTGATCCCTACAGCCTGTATCAGTGATAATACAATAGTTGCATATCTCGTATATTGATTAATTTTTTTGCTGCCTTCTTCGCCTTCCTTCGCTAATTCCTCGAGGCTCGGAATAGCCATAGTCAACAACTGTATGATAATAGATGCTGTGATATAAGGTGAAACACCCAATGCAAAAATTGTCATATCTCCAAAAGCTCCACCGGATATCAAATCAAAGAATGAAAGCAACCCGGCACCTTCTACTATACTCTTTACCTGTGCAATATTGATACCGGGAACCGGTATAACAGCACCTAATCTAAAAACAGCAAGCATTATGAAAGTGAATATAATTCGCTTGCGCAGATCCGGAATCTTCCAAGCATTTTTCAGCGTCTGTATCACTTTAAATCACCTCTGCCTTTCCCCCCGCCGCCTCTATTTTCTCCGTAGCCGACTTAGTAAATTTTTGCGCTTTTATTACTAAGCTTTTTTCTAAATCACCGTTTCCTAAAACTTTAACCCCATCTTTTTCAATCTTTCTGACAACACCCGTTTCCTTCAATAACTCCGGTGTAACAACTGTGCCGTCTTCAAATATATTTAATTTTTCAACATTGACCTCATTATATATTTTAGCAAATACATTTGTAAAACCGCGCTTCGGAAGCCTTCTGTACAAAGGCATTTGGCCCCCTTCAAATCCCGGTCTTGTACCTTTGCCACTGCGGGCTCTCTGTCCCTTTGATCCGCGGCCGGCAGTTTTTCCGAGCCCGCTGCCGGTGCCTCTTCCTTTTCTTCTTTTATTTCTAACGGCACCATCTGCAGGTCTAAGCTCATGTAATTTCATGTCTACACCTCCCCGGTTTATATTTCTTCAATTTCTACTAAGTGTTTGATTGTTTCAATCATACCTCTTATTTGAGGAGTATCTTCCTTCTCAGTTACTTGCCCCATTTTCCTGAGTCCCAGGGCCTCCACTGTTTTCCTCTGATTCGGCTTTGCACCTATAACGCTCCTGACCAGTTTTATGCTCAATTTTGCCATAGTTTATCCCCTCCTACCCTAAGAGTTCTTCTACGGACTTACCTCTTAGCCTTGCTACTTCTTCAGCCCTCTTTAAATTTCTCAATCCGTCCATGGCAGCACTCACCATGTTTTTAGAATTGTTAGAACCCAGAGATTTCGCCCTGACATCTTTAAAACCTGCCAATTCCAATACCGTACGGACCGGCCCTCCCGCAATAATTCCGGTACCTTCTCTTGCCGGCATTATCAAAACATTACCGGCTCCGAAACGCCCCTTAATTTCATGGGGAACCGTGGTCCCGACAATCGGTACATTGATAAGATTTTTCTTGGCATTTTCAATTCCCTTTTTAATAGCATCCGGGATTTCCATTGCCTTTCCTGTTCCGGCACCCACATGCCCGTTTTCGTCACCGACGATGACCAATGCGGAAAATCTGAAATTCCTGCCGCCCTTAACAACCTTGGTAACACGTTTTATATCAACAACTTGTTCTTTTAAATCAAGTTGATTAGCGTCTATTCGCTTGCTGTGCATCCTTTTACCTCCTCCTTTTTAAAATTTTAGCCCGGCTTCCCTGGCACCCTCCGCCAAAGCTTTAATTCTTCCATGATAAATGTTTCCGCCACGATCGAATGTCACTTCTTCTATCCCTTTTTCTAAAGCCTTCCTTGCAACTAATTCACCGACTAATCTTGCGGATTCAACATTTCCGGTCGATTCAACCTTATCTTTAATACCGCCTTCCAGTGACGAAGCTGCAACCAATGTTGTTCCTGCCGTATCATCAATCAACTGAGCATAGATATTCGTTAGGCTTCTGTATACATTTAATCTTGGACGCTGAGGAGTTCCCATAATTTTATTACGAACCCTTTTATGCCTGAGTAATCTTCTAGAGTTTTTGCTCTCTTTTTTAAACATATTATTTCACTCCTTTTCCTCACTAACCTGTCTTGCCTACTTTGCGCCTTATCATTTCGCCCGAATATCTCACGCCTTTTCCTTTGTATGGCTCAGGTTTTCTCAATTCTCTGATTTTAGCGGCATAGTTACCTACCAGTTGTTTGTCGATTCCCTTAACCAGGATTTCAGTCTGAGAAGGAACTTCAACAGTTATTCCCTCGGGGTCCTCCATCTCTATCGGATTAGAAAAACCCAGATTGAGTATGAGCTTATTTCCCTGCTTGCTGGCTCTGTATCCGACGCCTACCAGCTCAAGCTTCTTTTCGTATCCCTTGGTCACGCCCTCTATCATATTGAAAAGAAGGGACCTGGTAAGCCCATGTAGGGACCTGTGTTTTTTATTATCGGTAGGCCTTACGACATTGATTATATTATCTTTTATTTCGAATTTCATATCTGCACTCAATTGCTGTTCCAACTGCCCTTTTGCTCCTTTTACAGATACAAAATTTTTCTCGTCTATTTTAACCTCTACACCTTGAGGTATTTCTATCGGTTTTAAACCTATTCTTGACATGTTTGCACCTCCCTGTAAGTATATTGCTGCCTTTAACTACCAGATATAAGCGATAACCTCCCCGCCGACACCTTCGTTTCTGGCGGCCTTATCGGTAATTATACCCTTTGAGGTAGAAATGATGGCAATCCCCAGTCCACCCAGAACTTTGGGAACCTCATCTTTTTTAGCATATACTCTGAGTCCCGGTTTGGATATTTTTTTGATTCCCGTGATCACTTTTTCTTTGTTTATTCCATATTTTAACTGCATTCTGATAATACCCTGTTTTCCGTCTTCTATAATATTAAACCCTCTTATAAAACCCTCTTCAAGAAGGATATTTGCAATCTCTTTCTTCGAATTTGAAGCTGGAATATCAACGGTTTCATGTTTAGCCATATTAGCATTTCTTATACGAGTTAACATATCCGCAATAGGATCTGTCATTGTCATATCATAGCCCTCCTTCCTTTAATTTTACCAGCTTGCTTTTCTGACACCCGGTATTTGACCCTTATAGGCTAATTCTCTAAAACAAATACGGCAAATACCAAATTTTCTTAAATAAGCACGCGGCCTGCCACAGATTCTGCATCTGTTGTATTCACGTGTTGAATATTTTTGTTTTCTCTGCTGTTTTACCCTAAGAGATTCTCTCGCCACATTTTTCCCTCCTTATATTATTTTGTTATTTTGCAAAAGGCATCCCCATCAATTTTAACAGCTCTCGGCTCTCCTCATCGGTTTTTGCTGTCGTAACAAATACGATGTCCATGCCTTGTATCTTTTCTACCTGATCATAATCAATTTCCGGAAAAATCAACTGCTCCTTGATACCCAGAGCATAGTTCCCTCTGCCGTCAAAAGCATTAGGGCTGACACCTCTAAAGTCCCTTACCCTTGGAAGTGCAATATTTAATAATCTGTCGGCAAACTCATACATTCTCCGTCCCCTCAAGGTCACTTTAGCACCTACCGGCATTCCTTCACGAAGTTTAAAGTTGGCGACAGATCTTTTTGCCCTTATAACTATAGGCCTTTGCCCCGATATAAGTGCCAATTCATTGGCAATTGCTTCTATCGCTTTGGGGTTTTCTTTGATATCGCCGAAACCCATATTGATCACTATCTTCTCTATCTTCGGAACTTCCATTATGCTTTTATATCCGAATTTTTCCATCATAGCGGGAACAACTTCATCTTTATACATATCTTTTAGTCTTACCATGCTCAAGCGTACCTCCTTTCATATATCTTAGTCTATCTCTTCACCGGTCTTTTTGCTCATTCTCACTTTTTCACCGTTATCCAAGAATTTATATCCTGTCCTTACACCCTGGCCGGCCTTTTTATCCCAAAACATAACATTTGATACATCAATTGCGGCTTCTTGGTTGATAATTCCACCCTGCTGTAACTGCCGGTCCGGTCTTTGATGTTTAGTAATTATATTTATACCTTCAACAATTATCTTGTTTTTCTTTGGAAGCACCTGGAGCACTTTTCCCTTCTTGCCTTTATCTTTTCCGGCTATGACCACTACCGTATCACCTTTTTTGACGCGCATTTAGAACACCTCCTCGACTATAGCACTTCCGGAGCCAATGATATTATTCTCATAAAATTTTTATCCCTGAGTTCCCTTGCTACCGGCCCAAATATACGTGTACCCGCAAGCTGTCCGTCTTCCCTGATTATAACAGCTGCGTTTTCATCGAATTTTATATAACTTCCATCTCTTCTTTTAGTAGTACTTTTGCTTCTGACTATGACTGCCTCGACAATCTGCCCTTTTTTAACAACCCCTCCCGGCGTTGCACTTTTGACCGTACAAACCACTATATCGCCGATTCTGGCATATTTTTTTCTTGTCCCACCTAATACACGGATACAAAGTAATTCCCTTGCTCCGGAATTATCAGCAACTTTAAGGCGCGATTCCTGCTGTATCATGATAATACCTCCCTTTGCTACCCATATTACTTAGATTTTTCTATAATTTTATCCAATCTCCATCTTTTGCTCTTAGATAACGGCCTGGTCTCCATAATTCTCACTCTGTCGCCTATCTTACATTCGTTCATTTCGTCATGGGCCTTAAATTTTTTAGTTCTTTTAACCGCTTTTCCGTATAACGGATGAAGAACATGGTCTTCTACCAAGACTACGATTGTTTTATCCATTTTATCGCTTATAACCCGACCCGCTCTCGTTTTTCTGAGATTTCTTTCCACGAGATTGACCTCCCTTCCCGTAAACTTCATATACTACGCTCTTGCCTGCTTTAATTCATTTTCCCTAATGATTGTTTTTACCCTGGCAATGTCCTTACGGACACCCCTTATCCTCAAAGGATTTTCAAGCTGGCCTGTTGCTAATTGAAAACGTAAATTAAATAATTCACCTTTTAATTCCGCTAACCTCTGATCCAATTCCGCATGAGTCATATCTCTCATTTCATCAGTTTTCATTAGCTTCACCACCCTCTAGTTCTTGTTCTTTACGTGTTACGAGTTTACACTTAACCGGAAGCTTATGTGCAGCAAGTCTTGTAGCCTCTTTTGCCCTGTCTTCAGAAATACCTGAAAGTTCGAACAAAATTCTCCCCGGTTTTACAACCGCCACCCAATGCTCAGGAGCGCCTTTACCCGCACCCATACGAGTTTCCGCCGGTTTTTGAGTAACAGGCTTGTGAGGGAATATCTTGATCCAAACTTTGCCCCCTCTTTTTATATACCTGGTCATCGCAATACGCGCCGCTTCAATTTGGTTCGAAGTAATCCATGCCGGTTCCAGTGCCATCAGGCCATAATCACCATATGCAATCATATTTCCCCTGGTAGCCTTTCCCTTCATTTTTCCTCTATGCTCTTTTCTATGTTTTACTTTTTTAGGCATTAACATGAACTATTCCTCCTTCCCGAAAGGCATTTCATTTATTTAGCTTCTCTTTTTCTGCCTCTTGTATTTTCATCATTATTTTTCCCTATTTTTTTATCATTGAAATCTTTTTTTTCACCCGTAGGAAGTATTTCGCCTTTATTTATCCAAACTTTTACTCCTAATTTACCATAGGTCGTATTTGCCTCGGCAAATCCGTAATCTATGTCTGCTCTCAATGTCTGCAAAGGTACACTCCCCTGGCTGTATCCTTCCGTACGTGCCATTTCCGCCCCGCCTACTCTACCCGATGTGGATACCTTGATTCCTTTTGCGCCGATTCTCATAGCTCGTTGCATGGCTTGTTTCATCGCTCTCCTGAAGGAAATCCTTCTCTCCAATTGAAAAGCAATATTTTCGGCTACCAATTGAGCATCTATATCCGGATTTTTTACTTCTATGACATTAACCGATACACCTTTTCCGGTAAGCTTTTCAATATCCTTTCTCAGTTCTTCAACACCCTGCCCACCTTTACCGATAACCATTCCCGGTTTTGCAGTATAAACATTTATCTTAACCCTGTTATTAGCCGCTCTCTCTATTCCAATTTTAGAGATACCGGATAAAAACAGTTTCTTCTTAACAAATTTACGAATATCATTATCTTCTACAAGAAAATCAGCAAAGTCCTTTTTGTTGGCATACCATTTTGTATCCCAGTCTTTAATTATACCAACCCGCAATCCGTGCGGATTTACTTTTTGACCCATTCTTTTCCCTCCTTAATTTTATTTTTCTCTCAACACAACTCCTATATGACTAGTTCTCTTTCTAATAGCTGCTGCACGGCCAAAAGCCCTTGGCCTGTATCTTTTCATTGTAGAACCCTGATTTACGTATATTTCATAAATGTATAGACTATCCGTATCCATACCGTGATTATTTTCAGCATTCGCCGCAGCAGACTTCACAAGCTTTTCGATAACCGAAGCCGCTGCCCTTGGGGTATGTTTCAAAATTGCCAATGCTTCATCAACTTTTTTACCCCTCACAAGATCAGCTACTGATTGTACTTTTCTAGGTGTAATTCTTACATACCTAACTAATGCTCTCGCTTCCACAACAACTACCTCCTTCCTCAACAAAAAACCTAAATGTCTTCTTTTTGTTTTCTTCGAGTTGTTTTTTCGATATCTCCGTGCCCTCTATAAGTTCTCGTCAAAGCGAATTCTCCGAGTTTATGCCCTACCATGTCCTCTGTAACATATACGGGAATATGCCTTCTTCCGTCATGAACAGCAATTGTATGACCGATCATTTGCGGGAAAATTGTGGACGCCCTAGACCATGTTTTGATCACTTTTTTTTCATTTTTTTCGTTCATCTCTTCTATTTTCCTGAGAAGCCCCTCATGAACAAAAGGTCCTTTTTTAGACGATCTACTCATTACTTTTCCTCCCTTCAATAACTTACCATTCAAGAAGCAGTCTTATTTCTTTCTCCTTGATACAATAAATTTATTCGATTCTTTCTTTTTATCACGAGTCTTAAAGCCAATCGTGGGTTTACCCCATGGTGTAACAGGAGCCGGCATTCCGATAGGAGCCTTACCTTCTCCCCCGCCGTGCGGATGGTCCACAGGGTTCTTAGCAGAACCTCTGACCGCAGGCTTTCTGCCCAAGTATCTACTTTTGCCCGCTTTTCCGATAGTGATATTTTCGTGGTCTAAATTACCGACCTGACCTATCGTCGCTTTGCAGATTGATAAAATATACCTGACCTCACCGGACGGTAATCTGACCAAGGCATACTTGCCTTCCTTCGCCATCAATTGAGCGGTATTGCCCGCCGACCTGACAAGCTGACCGCCTTTTCCCGGTTTCATCTCTATATTATGAATATGTGTACCGACAGGTATATTTATGAGCGGCAGTGCATTACCTATTTTAATGTCCGCATCCGGGCCGGATTCCAACATATCTCCTACCTTTAAACGGTGCGGAGCGATAATATATCTTTTTTCTCCATCGACATAATGAAGCAATGCAATGTTAGCCGATCTATTCGGATCGTATTCTATGCTCGCAACCTTTGCCGGTATTCCATCTTTATTTCTCTTAAAATCAATAATTCTATAATGCCTCTTTTGTCCGCCGCCTCTATGGCGTATGGTTGTTCTTCCGTGTACATTCCTACCACCGCTTTTCTTGAGAGGTCTCAACAATGACTTTTCCGGTTCTGTTTTGGTTATCTCCTCAAAAGATAGGACTGTCATCTGCCTCCTGGCCGGCGAAGTAGGTTTTAATTTTTTTATAGACATTTCGGCTTCCCTCCTTCTTATTTTAATTTATATAATTACATACCTTCGAAAAATTCAATCTCTTTGCTTTCCGGTGTCAGCTTTACGATAGCTTTTTTCCAGTCAGCACGTTTTCCCTGGCTCCTGCCCATCCTTTTTACTTTGCCCATCATGTTCATAGTATTCACTTTCTCTACCTCTACATCGAATATCTCCTCAACGGCACGCTTGACTTCAACCTTATTTGCTCTTCTATGGACAACAAACATATATTTTTTGTTCGCCATCTCGTTCATACTGTCTTCAGTGATTATCGGCCTTATGATAATATCATGTGGATTTGTCATTACGCGTACACCTCCTCCACTTTTTGAATAGCATCCTTGGTGATAATGAATTTGTCATATTTTAAAATATCATATACATTCAATGTATTGACTGATGTGGTCTTGACCCCGGGAATATTTCTTGCAGATTTAATAAC
>DASRMO010000111.1:0-3574 GCA_035647895.1 Clostridia bacterium | reverse complement strand
CCTCACTTTTCCGCTGTATTGGCCTTCTATGGTATGGTCCGCCCATTCACCGCTGTCTTCATCTTTGATTATTATCTCAGTGGTACCTTCTGTGCTGTCCTGTTTAACCTTAACAACTCTGTATGTCAACAAGCCTGTATTTTTAAAAACGCCGGCGCTCAAATGAGCCGTCTGCGAAGACGGGGGAAGACGGGGGGACGTTTCGACTGTCTTCTGTTTCCTCTTCTCTAATAATACCGCCCTCAAAATAGATGTCCTTAACCGGTATAAAATTAAATAAATACGCCCTCACTTTTCCGCTGTATTGGCCTTCTATGGTATGGTCCGCCCATTCACCGCTGTCTTCATCTTTGATTATTATCTCAGTGGTACCTTCTGTGCTGTCCTGTTTAACCTTAACAACCCTGTATGTCAACAAGCCTGTATTTTTAAAAACGCCAGCGCTCAAATGAGCCGTCTGAAAGGAATACAGTCTGTATTTTTCCATATCGCCCTCCAATTCATGTATGGGATCAATAAAGTTGGATTTAATTATGAGCAGTAAAAGCAGTATGACTGTAACTATGAGCATGATTTTAGAACGTTTATCCATGATTTATATCCTCAATTCATTTTCAATTATTTCCCCATCCCGGAGGACAAAAGCCTTTTTGTCCTCCTGAGCATTTTTGTCATCCTGAGCATAGCGAAGGATCTGCATTTTAAGCCAACAGAAACTCCTCTCTAACACTCAGAGTGACAATTATTTCCCCATCCTAGGGGACAAATATATCGAGGGGATGTGAGACTTCTGAAGAGTTACCGGGTTACGTGATATTGCCTCCACCCTCGATTATTTCCGTAGCCCTATTCATAATTGCTATCAATCTTTCATAATCCCCTACATAAAATAGATATCCGAGCAGAGCTTCAAAACCGGTTGCATATTTATAGTCGATTAAATCCGCATGTTTCGGCACGGTTGCCGATTTTTGATTCCTTCCCCTCTTTACAATTGTCCATTCCTCGTCCGTCAGCTCAGGTTCCAGAGCATGTATTATTTTAGATTGTGCACCGGCCTTTACATAGTAGGTGGATTGTCTATGGTATTCATTCACATGCCCATCTCTTCTGTTTATTAAATAATTGCGAATAAACAACTCAAATATAGCATCCCCGATATATGCCAATACCAGCGGCTGCATCATTCCGACCTCTGTTTTTGTTTTTGGTTTATCTACCTCTATATTTTTTAAAAATTCATCCAATATATCACTCCTATATCCGTCTCCACTTGACACCCTGCGGTGTATCCTCTAATATAATTCCTTTTTCCTTCAGGTCATCCCTGATTTTATCAGAAAGTTCAAAATTCTTTTCTTTTCTGGCTTTCTGTCTTTCTTCAATAAGTTTTTCAATGTCCCCTTCTAAAATTTCTTCTTTTCTGCCTAATAGATTTAATACCGATGTCAATTCCATAAATAGATTATAAGCCCCTTGCAATGTTTGTTTAGAAGTCTTCTCATCTACATTTGTATTTATCTCTCTTATCAAATCAAAAATAACGGCAATACCGTCGGCGGTGTTAAAATCATCATCCATCACTTCATTAAAGCGATTTTTATACTGTTTCAAATTCTCAAACCATTTTTCTTCGTTTTCTGTCGAAGCTTCATCATCCGCATTTTCCATCAGGTATTCCAAGTTGTTTTTACCGGTATATAATCTGTCAAGTCCATTTTTAGCCGCTTCTAGCAATTCCCTGCTGAAATTTATAGGGTTTCTGTAATGAGCGGACAGTATAAAAAATCTGAAATTTTCTAAATCAAATTCTTTCGCAATTTCTCTCGGAGTAAAGAAATTACCTAGGGATTTAGACATCTTTTCATCATTTATGTTTAAATAACCCACATGAAGCCAATAATTTGCAAAAGGTTTTCCTGAACGGGCTTCGCTTTGCGCAATTTCATTTTCATGGTGCGGGAATACCAGGTCCCTTCCGCCCCCATGTATGTCGATGGTATCCCCTAAATGTTTTTTAGCCATCGTGGAACATTCTATATGCCAACCCGGCCTGCCTGAGCCCCAAGGGCTATCCCAATTGAGTTCACCCGGTTTAGCCGCCTTCCAAAGCACAAAGTCTAAGGGGTTTTTCTTTTGTTCACTCACTTCCACCCTAGCCCCTAGCTGTAATTCATCTAAGTTCTGTTTTGAAAGTTTGCCATAATCCTCATATTTTGATACGTCAAAATAAACATCTCCTTCGGCTTCATAGGCATATCCTTTGTCTATCAGTTCTTCAACAAATTCTATTATCTCCCCTATGTTTTCGGTCACCTTCGGGCATATATCCGCTTTTTCAATTCCCAAAGTTTTGCTGTCTTCAAAATAGATCTGTATAAATTTCTCGCTTATTTCCCTTGGAGAAACTCCTTCTTCCTTTGCCCTGTTTATTATTTTGTCATCCACATCCGTGAAATTTTGTACGAATGTCACATCATATCCCCTGTATTCTAAATATTTTCTCAATGCATCAAATATTATAAATGTCCGTGCATTGCCTATGTGAAAATAATCATAAACAGTAGGCCCACAAGCATACATTTTAACCTTTCCCGGCTCTAAGGGTATGAATTCCTCTTTTTTTCTGCTCAATGTGTTATAAAATTTCATTTTTTTATCCTCCAATTCCATAATATAAAAACCACCCCTGAAAAATTCAGAGGCGGTATTATTCCGCGGTTCCACTCTGGTTAGAGCCTCGACAGCCGCAGCCGTACATAGCCACAGGAACAGTCCCGTGACTTTGGGTTTGGCCTTCAAAAGCATCCCACTCTAGGTTGTTAACGGAACCACCCGGTCAGCTCTACCGATATTTCGAGCCACAGCTCCCAGATGCATTTCGGCCTACCCTCTCTTGAAAGCTGCTCCCAGCCGACGGCAGCCTATCTCTTGCAAGCGGTATAAACCTACTTCTTCTGTTCCTCGCTATTTTATAATTTAATAATTGATCAACAGTAGCCTGATGCCACATGCTAACATATTACGCAGTCTCGCACCCTTAATTTACTCCGTAGGAATATAAACAGGAGTGCCTGTGGCGCAACCTTAATTTACTCCTTAGGAATATAAACAGGAGTACCTATGGTGCAACCTTAATTTACTCCGTAGGAACATAAACAGGAGTACCTATGGTGCGAGTTGTAGTATTTTTTATTGGAATGAGCTTTAGAATTATTCATATTCGAAACTAGTATGAACGTGTATTTTATATTAAATTTTATAATCTATACTAATCCATGATGACAATCCCCAGCGCCTTGAATGTTTCCGGCCCTATATGAGGATCCTTAGCAAGATTATGATCCTTCTGAAATTTATATAGGGCTTGTTCCGTGCCCGGTCCATACCAACCGTCCAGGCGGTCAACATCGAGATACCCATACGCCCTCAATCTGGATTGAACTTCCATAACATCGGCCCCTATATTTCCCGGAGACAGTGTTCGGAGCCCATAGCCGAAGGGCCCGAATATTCCGTTGATAATAGCAACAGGCGTACCGTGTTTGACATGTTTATAGAGATCCTCTACATC
>DASRMO010000110.1:0-3973 GCA_035647895.1 Clostridia bacterium | reverse complement strand
TTTCCGGTATCAGCTTCGCCAATAATCATAATCTTGGATTGCTTGGTAAGAAGCGAAAGCTCCTTGACTAATGTGGTATTAAGTGAAATCAAGATAAATTCCCTATTCCAAATCCACTGTTCCCACATTTAAATCATAATACCGCCCTTTTTGTTCCATCAGATCATCGTGGTCTCCGCGTTCTAAAATTTCTCCGTGTTCCAACACCATTATTGCATTTGAATTACGCACTGTAGATAATCTGTGGGCAATCACAAAAGTGGTCCTGCCTTCCATCAACTTGTTCATGCCTTCTTCAATCAGCCTCTCGGTTCTGGTATCCACGGAGGATGTAGCCTCATCAAGAATAAGTATAGTAGGGTCTGCTATTGCTGCTCTTGCAATTGAAATCAACTGCCGTTCACCCTGGGATAGATTTTGTCCGTCGGCTGTGAGCATGGAGTCATAACCTTTAGCAAGATTAGTTATAAAATAGTGGGCATTAGCAAGTTTTGCGGCCTCTACTATTTCTTCGTCTGTAGCATCCAGCCTGCCATATCTAATATTTTCCGCAATAGTGCCCTCGAATAGATTTACATCTTGGAGCACAATACCCATAGTACTCCTTAAATCATGCTTTTTGATATTTTTAATATCTATCCCGTCATAAAGTATGCTCCCGCTATCTATTTCATAAAATCTGTTTATTAAATTAGTGATTGTAGTTTTACCCGCACCTGTAGAACCTACAAAGGCTATTTTTTGTCCGGGCTTAGCATAAAGATTGATGTTTTTAAGAACTTTTTGCCCAGGGGTGTAACCAAAAGTTACATTGTCAAATGTAATGAAACCTCTTAGTGGCACTTTTTCATATTTATCGTTCCCCTTGGGTACTTTCCAATATGATTCATTATTTCCGGGATTCGTTACAAGTTCTACCTTTCCTCTATCGATTTCCATATTTTCATCTAATATTTCGAAAATTCTTTCCGCACCGGCCAATGCGGCAAACAGGGTGTTGAGTTGGTTAGAAAGCTGTATAATAGGCCTTGAAACTGTTCGTGTATATTGTAAAAAGGAGGCGATATTGCCTATACTTAAACGGCCCATTATTATAAACAGTGCTCCTATCATGGATACAAGTGCATAAAGAGTATATGACAGGCTTCCCATCACAGGCATTAGCATAACGCCGTATGTGGCCGCCAAGGTACTGGCCTTACGAAGTTTTTCATTGTTTTTGTTGAATTCTTCAATGGCTCTGGTTTCATAATTAAACACCTTAACCACAGTTTGGCCCGACATCATTTCTTCTACATATCCATTTATATCAGCCAAAGTATGTTGTTGTATACGGAAATTTCTTGATGATTTTCTTCCTATAAATTTTATAGTAAAAAACATTATGATCAACATGAGCACTATAACCAAAGTGAGCATAGGGCTCAGGTACAGCATCATCGCCAATGAACCCGTAAAGGTCACAATTGTCCTGACAACTTGGGATACATTTTGTTCCAAGGCTTGATTTAGCATATCTATATCATTAGTAAAAGTGGACATAAGCTCACCGTGGGAATGTCGGTCAAAATATTCAACGGGAAATTTCTCCATATTAGCGAACATATCTTCGCGGATTTTATGGACAGTTTTTTGTGCAAGCCGTACCATAAACAAATTCCCTAAATAGTCTCCCGAGGAGAGTAGAATTACTATTGCAGCCATGATAACAAGATATTTTATAAATAAAGCGATATTATTATTTCCTACTAATGCATCTATAGCCGGGCTGAGCATAGCATTTATAGAAATAATGCTGATGGAGCCCAACACAATAAAAAATATTCCCCAAATGAAAAGAGCCTTGTTGAATTTAAAGTAATTAAAAAGTCTCATCAATGTTTCTTTAGGATTGCTTGGGCGCAATTGTCTGTAATTTTTATTCTTTTTCATTATCCAACCCGCCCTTTCTCTTGTGATTCATAAATTTCTTTATAGATTGGCGAGATATCCAATAAGGTGCTGTGATCCCCAAAGGATTCGATTTTACCTTCGTGCATGACCATTATTCTATCCGCATATTGAATAGATGAAATTCTTTGAGCAATTATGATTGTGGTTATATCCGCCAGTTCTTCTTTAAAGGCCAGCTGTATTTTTGCATTGGTAGCAGCGTCTACAGCGGATGTGGAATCATCCAGTATTATAATTTTAGGGTCTTTCATCAGTGCTCTGGCAATTGTAAGCCGCTGTTTTTGACCACCGGAGAAGTTGCTCCCTCCTTGCTCTACTATATGGTCTAATGTATCATCATATTTTGATACAAATTCCCATGCTTGGGCTTGTTTGAGCACTTTTATAATTTTTTCATCGGATGCCCTTTCGTCTCCCCATAGCATATTTTCACGGATTGTACCCGAAAATAAGGTGTTTTTTTGCAGCACAAAGGCTACCTGTTCACGTAATAGTTTAATATCATAATTCCTAACATCCGTGCCGCCGACCACGACAGAACCTTCGGTTACATCGTAAAGCCTGGAAATCAATTGTACCAATGTGGTTTTGGAGGAGCCTGTAGGACCTATGATTCCGAGGATTTCTCCCGCTTTTATGTTAAAATTAATATTTTTCAGGGTTTCTTCATGGCAACCGGGATAACAAAAGCCTACGTCATTAAAAACGACTGAACCGTCATTTAATTTTTGAACAGGATTTTCAATCTCTGTAATTTGTGATTTTGTACTCCATACTTCTACAATTCTTTCTATTGAAATTATACCGCGTAAAAATTGCATAAAAAACATAGACATCAGCATGAGCATTATAAGAATTTGGGTGACATATGTGATAAATGCAATCAATTCGCCGCTTTCCATGGAACCTACAATAATCTGTTGCCCTCCAAACCATAAGATCGCAATAATGGTAGAAAATATTACAAGATTTAAGACAGGCATAATAGATATAATGAGTGAGAGGGCTTCAAGAGCGGTATCCCTCAATGAATCGTTTCTTTTTTTAAATTTAATCTCTTCATACTTTTGTCTATTGAAGGATTTCACAACTTTTATGGCTGTCAGATTCTCCCGTACAACCGAATTAACTTCATCTACCTTGGTTTGCAATTTTAAAAACAGGGGTCTCGCCTTCAAGATAACAATAAGAATAATAATTGTAGTAAACGGTATAGAGATGAGAAAAATTCTGGCTAGGGAAGAATTAATTCTGAATGCCATAGCAAGGGCAAATGACATCATAAAGGGTGCTCTTATGGCTAGACGCAAACTCATCATGGTCACCTGCCCAATGATATTGCAGTCATTTGTGAGTCTCGTGACAAGTGACGAAACGGTGAAATCATTGAGATTTTCAAAAGAAAACCCCTGAATCCTTTTAAAGGTTTCTTTTCTGATTTCTGCGGCAAATCCATGACCTGCTTTTGCACTAAGATGGGCACTGATAATACCGGATAACATGCTGAGCATTGTAGCGATAATCATAATAATTCCAATTTTTATTATATATTGAATATTTTGATTTTTAACGCCTATATCCACTATCAGGGACATGAGGTAGGGCAGTATGATATCTCCCAAGACCTCTATTATCACAAATAGGGGAGCAAGAATAGCGAAAATTCTATATTTTTTCATATAGGGCAATAATTCCAACAAGACATTTCCCTCGCTTTTTAAAATTTTGAAATATTATTTTTGCAATTCGTATTATGGATTTAATTATATTACTATCCTTAGTATTTCAATGCTAAACTAATTTTTTATTGTTGTCAAGGGTATAGAAAAATGGGTTTGATTTCCTCTAAATTATGTTTAATTGCATATTCAACTACTCTTTGACGAAATCTCATTTCTTCTGTTATAATTGTTTTCATAGGAAAGACTGTTTTCGATATTTGTTTTTTGTGGTGAATAACATTATATCAGAGATCTTTCCCATTTTTTATTTTCTTGTTACAAATGTATTGTCTCATATC
>DASRMO010000109.1:0-6013 GCA_035647895.1 Clostridia bacterium | reverse complement strand
CTGGCTATTTCAACGGCTCTCGGATGTAAAACTTTAGCACCAAGTTTCGCCAATTCTAACATCTCATCATAGGAAATATCCTTTAAAAGTTTTGCCCTATGTACTATTCTCGGATCAGTTGTATATATTCCGTCTACATCTGTATATATTTCACATTTTTTTGCATTAACCGCAGCTGCCAAGGCCACAGCTGTGGTATCCGAGCCTCCCCTTCCCAATGTCACTATATCACCGTCACTGTTTGCACCTTGAAAGCCCGCGACTATTACAATATTATCCTTGGATAATTCACCTTTTAACCTCTTTGTATCTATATTACCTATACGTGCGTTACTATAATCACTATATACTAATATACCGCATTGGGAACCCGTCAATGAAATTGCATTATAACCCATACATTGAATCGCAATAGCTAATAAGGCCATAGACATCTGTTCACCTGTTGATAGGAGCATATCCATTTCCCTCGGTGCGGGCTCCGCACATATTTCACTAGCCATACTTATTAAATTGTCTGTGGTTTTTCCCATTGCCGAAACTACTACAATCAATGAATTCCCCGATAGTTTAGTTTTAACAATACGTTTTGCAACATTTTTAATTTTATCTATGGTTTCCAAGGATGAACCGCCATATTTTTGTACAATAATGTCTTCCATAATATAATCCCCCCAATTAAGAGCTAAACTATACGACTAACTCATTAAAACTTTCTAAATTTAGTTCTCGAATAAAATAATAACTTTCAGAATCTATTTTGGCATAACATGACCTATTTTTTATTTCCAAATTTTTTATTAGATCTTTAATCTCCTGTCTGCTTATATTTTGCAATATCAAAATTAAATTCCCTTCTTCTTTGATAAACTTGTATTTAAATTCATATTTGTCTATTGTCTTTAAAATAAAATCTGATTCTTTTGAGCTTTTTAGGGAAATTCTAAGATAGTAATTACCCAATATCTTAGGTGTATTAGCCGGTTTTTCTTTCCTCTCTATATCAATATGGCTTAACTCTCCATTTATTATATCTATAATATCCGAAACCACGGCGTTCCCGGTTGGATTTTTCCCGGCACCCTGACCATAAAATTGTAAATTACCTACTATATCCCCTTCAATAGATACAATATTAAAAGCATCATTTACATTAGCCATAATAGAATTTGTATTCAATAGCACGGGTTCTACGGAAGCATCAAAATCCAGATCATTGGAATGTGCACTGCCTATCAATTTTACTGTTAACCCTAACTTTTTGAAAAAATCAATATCCAATGCAGAAATAGAAGTTATCCCTCTGCAATCAACGTCTTCAAAGGCCACATTATAACCAAAGGCTATGGATGATAAAATGGATATTTTTCTCGCTGCATCATAACCTTCGATATCATCGGTCGGATCGGCCTCCGCAAATCCTACATCTTGTGCTATGGTTAAGGCTTCTTCAAAATCTATATCCTCTTCTATCATTTTAGATAAAATAAAGTTAGTTGTTCCATTTAATATGCCTTTTATTTCTTTTATTTTATTAATTTTTATTAATTCCTTTAAAGGTTTAATTATTGGAATTCCCCCGGCCACACTGGCTTCAAATAAAATTCCTCTATTATTCTTTTTAGCCAAGTTAGTTAAACCTAATAGATCATGAGATAAAACAGCTTTATTGGCCGTTACTACGTGTTTCCCATTTTCTAATGCCCTTGTTATATATGTATGAGCAGGTTCAATTCCGCCTATCAACTCAACAACTATATCAATATCGGGGTCATCTAGTATATCTGATGGATTATCCGTCAATATTTTGCTATTAACCGTAGAATCTCTATCTTTTTCTAAATCATTAACTAATATCTTAGAAATTTCAATAGTTTTTTCGGTTTGTTCTTCTATAATAGATTTTTTCTCCAAAAGTATTTCGCATACTCCCAATCCTACAGTTCCGAGACCGAGTAACCCAATTTTTATCATCGCAAATCATCCTTTCCCTTTGTTGTCTAATAAAAAACACTTGTATTTCTATGAAAAACATTATATCATATAATATACCAGAATCAATATAAGAATTATACCTTTTTTAAAAAACTTTTAAAATCTAACCTTTTGGAGGGAAATGACATGAAAGGCATAATGTATAACAGTACAAGAGGCGAAGATATTAATGTTTCTTCCATAAATGCTCTTGTTAAGGGTATCGCTGATGATGGAGGGCTATATGTACCTACACACTTTTATAATATTGTTGACTTAAATCAGATGACAAATTTGGATTATAAATATCTGACTTATAAAATTATTAAATATTACTTTCCCGAATTTTCCGAGGAAGAAATTTTAGGCTACATAAAAAATGCATATGATGATAAATTCGATACACCCCAAATGACACCTGTAGTAAACAAGGCCGGTGTTTATTTTTTAGAGCTATTTCATGGGCCTACTCTGGCATTTAAGGATATGGCGCTCACATTGTTACCTCATCTATTGATGGGAGCTAGCAAAAAAAGTGAAAGTTCCTCGGAAATAGTAATACTCACTGCAACATCCGGTGATACCGGCAAGGCCGCTCTTGAAGCCTTTAAAAATATAGAAGGTACCAAAATAATCGTGTTATATCCCTCGAAAGGGGTCAGTGAAATTCAAAAAAGGCAAATGATAACTCAGAAGGGAGATAACGTATTTGTAATTGCCATAAAAGGATGTTTTGATGATGCCCAGAATGCTGTCAAACAAATATTTGCCGATAAAGAATTCAATAATATTGCCAAAAATAAAGGTTATATTTTATCTTCTGCAAACTCAATAAATATAGGAAGATTGATACCACAAACAGTATATTATTTCTATGCTTATCTGCAGATGTTAAAAGCCGGTGAGTTAACTGCAGGAGAAAAAGTAAATATAGTTGTGCCGACGGGTAATTTTGGAAATATACTAGCTGCCTATTATTGTACTAAAATGGGATTACCTGTAAACAAATTGATATGTGCTTCAAATGAAAATAATGTACTCTACGATTTTTTTAAAACCGGTATATACGATAAAAAAAGAACTTTAAAACCGACAATATCACCATCTATGGATATTATTATTTCCAGCAATCTTGAAAGGCTTTTATATGATATAAGCAATAAGAACGCAGTGTCGGTTAAAAATATGATGAAGGATTTGAATGAAAAAGGATATTATGAAATCTCTGATGAGCTAAAAGATAATATGAAAGTTTTTTATGGGGGTTATGCCGATGAATCCGATACACTCATAGCCATAGAGGATGTATACAATAAAAGCAATTATTTAATAGATACGCATACGGCTGTTGCATATTCGGTATATAAAAACTATTTAGATACGACGGGGGACAATACTAAAACAATAATAGCTTCTACTGCCAGCCCTTTTAAATTTACCAGGAGTGTATGCGATGCTTTAAAAATAGATACAAAGGGGGCAACAGATTTTGAATTAGTTAAATTGCTTTCCCATAAAACCGCTATACCGATACCATCCCCTATACACAATATTGAAACCAAGCCGATCCTGCATGACACACTATGTGAAAAAAATGACATTAAAAATGCAATTAAAAATATTTTAGAAATTTAGGTGATACATTATGATAAAAGTAACAGTGCCGGCAACTACGGCAAATGTGGGACCCGGTTTCGATTGTCTGGGAATGGCCTTAAATTTGTATACTAATGTCATGTTTGAAGAAATAGAAAGAGGCTTAATAATTGAAGGTTGTCACTCTGAATATCAAAATGAAAATAATTTAATATATCAATCCATGCTAAAAATATTTGAAATGGCGAAATATAATCCTAAAGGTATAAAAATTACTATAGATAGTAATATACCGGTATCCAGGGGGCTTGGGAGCAGTGCTGCTTGTATATTGGCGGGTATAATGGGAGCTAATGAAATGGCCGAAGCCCAACTGACAAAATCACAAATATTAAAGATTGCTACACAAATAGAAGGCCATCCCGATAACGTCGCACCCGCTTTATTTGGTGGAATGATTGTATCGGTCTATGATAATGATGAGGTGTATTTCAGTAAAATACCTTTAAATGACTCTGTTGATTTTTACGCTCTGATACCTGATTTTACACTTTCAACTTCCGAAGCACGGTCAGTACTTCCAAAGCAGATTCCCTTTGAGGATGCTACTTTTAATATAGGCCGTGTAGCATTGATGATAGCATCTTTCTTTAGCGGTAATTTGGACTTGTTAAATGTTTCTATAAAGGATAAGTTACATCAAAAATACAGGGGGGCCTTAATTTATGAGTATGATACCATAATGGAAGAACTCGATAATTTGCAGGTAAAGGGAGCCTTTTTAAGCGGTGCCGGCCCCACAATAATAGCTATTACAGATAAAAATGAAACTGTAATAGAATCTGCCATTGCAAATATGGTAAAAAATTTGAAAGAGCATTGGACATTTAAAAAACTTTGTACAGAAGTTAACGGAGCTATTGTTACAAGGGGGTAGATTAATAAATGAGAAATAGTAGTTTCTTAATAATAGACAAAGAAATATTGCCTGATATATTTGAGAAAGTTGTCGAAGCAAAAGAATTATTAAAAAGGGGAAAAGTTAAAAGTGTAACAGAAGCTGTAAGAGAGGTAGGGATTAGCAGAAGTGCATTCTACAAATATAAGGATTATGTGCATTCGCTTACGGACGGGCCTGTTGGAAGAAAAGTTGCACTATCCTTTCTATTGAGCCATAAGACCGGGGTGTTATCTAATGTATTACAGATAATATCTCGTAATAATTGTAATATTCTTACTATTAATCAGGAACCGCCTGTCAACAATATCGCTAGTGTAAATATGGTATTTGATATTACTCATATCGATAAAAAAATAGAAACCATGATTTGTGAAATAGAAACCGTTGAAGGTGTGGAAAGACTGGAGCTTGTTGCGATGGAATAATAAATAAAAGGTGGCAACATGGCAAGGGGACGTTTTGTTTGCCATGTCCCCTTGCCATGTTTACCCTTGCCATGTTTACCTGAAAAAGCGGGGTCGGAATTGACCCCGCTATCTATTTATTTGCTGACATCTTTATAGTTCTTTATAAACTGATACATATAGTGAATGAACTTACCTCTTTCTAAATCTGCATCGGGTGTAAATTCAACTTCAATATCCTTGTCACCAAATATATTATAGTATTTCGCCAAAGCTGCATAACCAATATCTTCCGCACCTATCACCTCTTTATCTTTATAAGGCGATTGGAAAATGATGGAATACTTAGCCAGTTCCTTTTGTTTCATTGCGTTTATAATCCACTTTGTTAATTCCATTTTAGAAATTTTTTCGTCCGGTTTAAAATAATCCCCCTCATCGATGATACCGGATTCTACTCCGGCTTCAATATATTTATAATAGGGGTCGTCTTTTGAAATATCTTTAAAATAATCCTTATCGGATTCCTTGTAATACCTATCTACATTATATGCCTTATTCGCCCAACCTATCTCCACTATCCACTTGAGTGCATCTTTACGCAACAAAATTTCATTTGGTTTAAAAAATTCATCTTCTACCTTCAATATCCCCATTTTGTCCATAAACAAAATATCCTTGCCGTATTCATAACTATCTATGTCTTTAAACTGAACCGGAGCCTTTCTCTTCTCTACAAATTCTTCCCCGGAATAATCTAAAAACTTACCCGTTGCCCCATCGACATAACTAAAGCTGAAACTTTTTATCGAATATACGGGCAATAGCTCTTTTATTGGTAATTCTAAACCTTCTTTTTCATATTTATCTAAATCCTTCAACTGCACTAAATATTTTTCAATTCCTACCTCATCATAAAAAATCCTATGTGCATCCTCGCTGCTTAATATAGATTTAGGTTTTTGTACTTCCACCTCATACCATCTGTAATTTAAATTAGTGATTTCTTTTGTGTCTGTATTTATATCCATTCCTACATAGTTATCTTCAAAAGGAATTTTGCCTATATACCTGGAAC
>DASRMO010000108.1:0-11512 GCA_035647895.1 Clostridia bacterium | reverse complement strand
AAGCTATACGATGTAAAAAGCATAAACTCACCCTTCAAATCCGCAGTTGAGCATATTTTTTATTAAGATAAATTATAAAAGTTATCCTCATTCAAATCCATAATCGAATGTGTTTTTTATCAGATTTACATATCAATCCGCAAGGCGTTCAATCAAAGCATATAAGGCCCTTGCAGAATTAAAATTATCCGGTATTATCTCCTCTACGGGAATTGTAACATCAAACTCACTGTCAATCTCAGCGACCAAAGTTATAATATCAAAAGAATCCAATACACCGTCATCAATCAAAGTTTCACAAGTTTTAAAATCGATATCCGAATGCATATCTTCCAGAATTTCCAGTAGAATGTCCATATCTATTTCCCCTTCTTCTTCATATTAATATGTTCTTTTAAAAACGCCCTATCTATTTTGCTGTTTGCAGTAAGAGGCATTGTTTTCAACGCTTCAATACGATTCGGAATCATATACCTGGGCAGTTTTTCTTTTAGGCTCACGGTAATCTGTTTTTTATCTATATCACCCACATAATACAGTATAATCTTTTCTTTATCATTATCATAGATACAGCAAGCACTTTTAATGCCTTCCAGCATATTCACATTTACTTCAATCTCTCCGAGCTCGATTCGATGCCCCATATGTTTAATCTGATAATCTTTGCGAGAGACAAATACGAGCTCCCCTCTCTCATTATATCTTCCGAGATCCCCGGTTCTATAGATGAGCTCCGGGTATGAATCGTTCAAAGGATTTTGTACAAATACTTTGTTAGTTTCGTCAAATGCTTTGTAATAACCTAATGTGAGGGAAGTCCCTCTGATACATATCTCCCCCAATTCGCCTTCGGCAGGTATGTTATTATCATCATCCAACAGTATAATTCCCGTATTCTTAAAGGGCCTTCCTATGGGCAAAATCTCATCATCCCTAAATTGGCGCTCCACTTTAAAATAACAGCATACACCCGTTGCCTCCGTCGGTCCGTATAAATTTATAAATTTAGCATTCGGTAACGCTTTTCTCCAAATATTGAACTGTTTGATAGGAAACAATTCGCTGGCAAAGGCTACGGTATGTAGATATTCAGGAACCAAACTATCGAATACTTTAAAAGAAGATATGATAGTCAGAGCCGAAACTACCCAACATATGGTATTGATTTTATATTCATTTAAAAACTCAATCAACTTGAGGGGAAACATGAATAATTTCTTCGGAATGATATAAGTTGTTGCCCCAAACTTTAAAGTCGGAAGCAATTCTTTCAGGCATGCATCCAAATACAGCGGCGTTTGATTGCCGAATACCGTATTTTCATCGAATTCCAAGATTTCCGATAAGGCCTCGACATAACCGATGACCGAACGATGACATGCAATTACCCCCTTTGGAATACCGGTTGAACCGGAGGTAAAGACAACATAAATCGGATCTGTGTCAATTGCGGTATCCCGGATGCCATGTATTATATCTTCATCAATATCCGTTTTTATTATATCATCATAAAAATATACGTCTCCCTTATAATCAAATGTTCCCATAATTCCCTCAGTAATTTCATCACAGATAACAGCCTTCGGATTTAAATTTTTCAGTATCAGTTCAATGCGAAAACGGGGCATCTCCTTATCTATGGGCACATAAAAATTACCCCCATATACAACGCCAAAAAAGGCTACAATTGCTCTCGGATGTCTACCCATAAATACTACAACCGGCTGTTTATAGAGTCCCTGCTCATTTAAAAATGTACCAATGGCCCTTCCTCTGTCATAAACTTCTCTGAAGGTAATACCTTCCTCTCCGTTTGCATAAGCAATTTTATCAGGAAACCGTTTTACGGTATGTTCTAAATATTCCAATACATTTTTTTGCATGACTGATCTCCTTATTCCTTGTGATCCCTAAGCCCAAACCCCTAAGTTTTTATTTGACGGGCTGAATGCGATAAATATTAAATTTGCATTATTGCGCATTTTTTCATCGAATATAAAAATTAAATATATAATACTTTAATCATAGAATCCTCGGATGCTCCACCGGTTCCGACGGCGTTGCAGGATATTCGGCCGGGTCAAATTTAAAATAGTCTTCACACCATTCGGAATGCTCTAACACTTCTTCATCCGTACGTAAAAAACATACGTAATATTTGCCCCTCCTGGAAGGGGTGGGATCAAAATGATACCAATTATCTTCAAATTTGACCAGGCTCCAAGCATGAAAAGAGGAATCCGTATCCCTGAGAATCATCATGCTTTCAAAGCCCGCCCGTGTCAATAATGCCTTAGAAGTGGCATAATACGTAAAACAATCCCCTGTGCCTTTTTGTATCCCGCGGGCTGCCTCTTTTGTCCAATTGGCCTTATCCGAATATCCCGAATATGTTATATGTGTTCTTATCCATCTGTAAATTGCCCATAGCTCTTCCATTTCCGTCATATCCTCTTCGAGTATACCGGCAAGGACCTCATCAACTAAAATATTCAATTCTTCCTCTGTCACATGGCCTATCGGCTTTTCCCTAACATTGATTATTGCAATCTCGGTTGCCGTATTTCCTGCGGAATCGGTAGCGCTGTATATAACCTCATAGGAACCTGCCTTTTTTAGATTTACTCCGCTGCTGTCGATTTCTAAATCTATATTTTCATCTTTATTATCCATAACGATAACATCCCGCCTATAGGAAATTGCCTCGTCTACATAAACAGTCTGATCCTCCACACCGATTATTTCGGGCGGTTCCGTATCCCTTTTTATATTGAGCAATGCCTTCAGCTGTGTACTGTTACCGCTTGTATCCTCTAATACAATTGAAATTTCCTGCCTTCCGGATTTACTAAAATCGGGGGCTTCGGCAAAATATATATCAACATCCGTGATATCTGTGACATTTTGCACAAATTCCCCGGCCTCTACCTTTTCATTGACCCAAGTCTCCAAGTCCACTGTTTCCCCCGTAGGTGCAATCGTATCTATAACTTCAACATTTGAAGGATATACCTTTTTGCCTATCTTTATTCCCACATCATAGATTCCGGGTGTATTTAAACTATCCGAATCTAAATTTGTGACAAATGTTCCTTCATTCTTCCGATTTTTTATAAAATCCGAAACATCTAATGTTTTTGTCCCTGCCTCCACCGTGACGATATCCTTTACTTTGTTTCTACAAAGAAGGATAACCATAGCCGCCACTAAAACTATCACCGCCAAAATGGCGATTATAATTCGTTTTTTAATTTTACCCCCACGCATTTTTTCTTTATGAGTTAAGCCCATCCAGTTCACTTCCCCGGCATACCGAATTTCAATAATTTATACAAATTTATGCTCTTCAATCTTTGATAATTCTCTTATAATCTTCTATTAAATATTAATGTTTTACGGAAAAATTGTCAAGTCTGTCGAATGTCCGGCTGCCGCAAGGCAATTATTGACAGCTTTTCTATTTTTTATATATAAATTTTTATTGAACAAATTAAGTACAACCGCCGGTTTACCAATGATACGGCACAAACGGCTTAAAGCAAATTGAACAAAAATATATGTTCTGTGTTAAATTTCTATCATTGACATAACCTACCATTTAATTTATAATATACCTAAATAAATTATTAACAAAGTTGAGCGTAAACTCAGAACAAGCAGAATTACAATATTGCATAAAAACAGGTTTTAATACTTCTTCGTTGTTCTAATTTTCCGCAATTTTATAATTCGAATTTATCGGTTTTTTCACTCATATAAATTTAACGCTCATTGCTCTCATCCCATCATAACTAAATGCTAGAAACTGGGGAAATTCACAGGAATCAATTTTTAAACCGATACGCATCGGATCATACAACCGATTTTATAAGCCGTATATGAAACTAACCACTCATCTAATAGGCGGACAAATTTTTTATAATTTTTCTTCCGAAAGGAGGTGAAAACTGTGAACAACTACGAAAATATCCTTCTTGAACACAAGGGGCTACCCGGGGGAATTATACAAGCCTACCATGCCATCCAAAAAGAGGTTAACTTTTTACCGGAGGAAGCAATCGTCGCTGCAGCCAAAGTATTCGATATCCCAACAAAAGATGCCTACGAAGTAGCTACATTCTATTCCTATTTTTCCACCAAACAGCGCGGTAAAAATATAATCAGAATTTGCGAAAGCGCTCCCTGCCATGTAGCCGGAATAAATGAAATAGTGGCTGCCTTGGAACAAGAACTGGATATCAAAATGGGAGGAACAACGCCCGACGGCAAATTTACTCTGGAATTTACTCAATGTGTCGGCCAATGCCAGGGAACACCCGTAATCACTATAAACAAGAAGCCATACATAAATGTTGACCCGGGGAAGATTCCCGCTATTTTGGCCGAGTATTAATTTTTTTGAAAGGGGGATAAAACGATGGAAGCTGAAATGCGCATTGTTTTGCGCAACTATGATAAGATTGACAATTTAAAAATCGATGATTATATCAATGTCGGCGGCTATAGGGCACTGGAAAAAGCCCTCGGCTTAAAACCGATTGATATTATCGAAGAGCTTGAAAAATCAGGTCTCAGAGGGCGCGGCGGAGCAGGTTTTAATGCCGGCAGAAAGTTACGGTTCACCCACGATGCACCCGGCGAAGAGAAATATATTCTCTGCAATGCGGACGAAGGAGAACCCGGAACCTATAAAGACCGCGTTATCCTACAAGGTGATCCCCACGCAGTGCTCGAAGGAATGGCCATCTGCGGCCAGGCTGCCGGAGCAAAAAGAGGAATAATCTACCTGCGTACCGAGTATCCCTATGTAGCAGATATTTTAAAAACAGCTATTTCACAAGCCGAAGAAAAAGGAGTTTTAGGAGATTTCAAAGTGGAAATCTGCCTCGGTGCCGGCGCCTATGTCTGCGGTGAAGAAACTGCTTTAATTGAATCCATTGAAGGTAAACGGGGCGAACCTCGCTCTAAACCTCCGTATCCGCCGGTAAGCGGACTATGGGGCAAACCCACAGGGGTATTCAATGTAGAGACCATAGCCAACATTCCACAGATTATAGAAAAAGGAAGCGCCTGGTTCGCCGGAATCGGTGACCCGTCCTATCCGGGGACTAAAGTGATGACACTGACGGGCGATGTGGCAAACAAAACATTTATCGAAGTGCCGACGGACACAACAATTAAAAGTGTTATTTACGATTTTGGAGGGGGAATTGCCGAAGGCAAAGAATTACAGGCCGTTCAGATCGGTGGAAACTCAGGTGCATTGATACCGCCCGAATATTTAGATACTCCGATTGCTTTTGATGCTATGCGGGAAATCGATGCTACTTTAGGTTCGGGAGCGGTCTTCGTGATCGATGAAACCAGAAATTTAAGTGATATTGTCTGCAGAATCAGCCAATTTTTCGAGCATGAATCCTGCGGCAAATGTACTCCCTGCCGCGAGGGCACTATGCGAACCCATGATTTGATGCAAAAAATCTGTGCCGGCAACGGTACCCGGGCCGATATCGACCTGCTCACCGATTTAGGGCAAGTAATGGAAGTCTCTTGTTTCTGCGGGCTCGGTCAGGCGGCACCCGTACCTGTTCTCAGCGCCGTTAAACATTTCAATCTCTTGAACGGGAAAGGAGGTAAAGCAGATGATTAATCTAACTATAGACGGCATTAAACTTTCTGTGCCGGAAAACACCACAATTCTTGATGCGGCCGCAGAAGTCGGTATTAAAATCCCCACACTTTGCCATCACCCCGATCAGGCAGTCAAAGCTAACTGCCGAATCTGTGTCTGTGAAGTGGAAGGAGAAAATCTGCTCCAGGCTGCCTGTTCTACCCAGGTAAGGGAGGGAATGGCCGTTCATACACATACACCGGAAGTGATTAAAACAAGAAAGCTTATCCTTCAGCTGATTCTCGGTCACCATCCGCAGGATTGCCTGAACTGCATCAGAAATCAAAACTGCGAACTGCAAGCCTTGGTGGAGGAATACGGAATTCGCGACAACCCCTTCCCATTGAAACTGAGGGGATTGCCCGTGGACCACTCGACTGTTGCCATAACACGCGATCCGGATAAATGCATCGACTGCAGGCGTTGTATCGAAGCATGCAGTATAATACAAACAGTAAATGCTCTATGTGTGGAGGGACGCAGTTCCGAATTATCTATTGCACCCGTGCTGGGCAAACCGTTGGCCGAAACAGATTGTGTCTTCTGCGGCCAGTGCATCCATGCCTGTCCGGTGGGAGCCATCTCTGAAAACGAACAAATTGATGAGTTCCTGGCGGCAGTGGCCGATCCCGACAAGATAGTGGTCACTCAAATTGCTCCTGCAGTCCGTGAAGCCATCGGTGAAGAAGTCGGTATGGGTACCGGTGATATGCCCATGGATAAGTTTGTAGCAGGCCTCAGGCGTATAGGAATGGATTATGTACTGCACACAAACTTTACGGCAGACCTGACTATTATCGAAGAAGGCCATGAACTGATTGACCGGCTTACAAATGGCGGAACACTTCCCATGATGACATCCTGTAGCCCCGGCTGGATCAATTTCATCGAGACCTTCTATCCGGATTTACTGGATCATCTTTCTTCCTGTAAATCACCTCAACAGATGTTCGGTTCACTGGTTAAAACCTATTGGGCGGAAAAAATGGATGTCGATCCGGCTAAAGTTTATTCGGTCTCTATTATGCCTTGTACAGCCAAAAAATTTGAAGCGGCTCGCCCGGAGATGAATGACAGCGGATTCCGGGATGTAGACCTTGTATTGACAACCAGAGAAGTAGGACGACTCTTCCGCATGTTCGGAATTGATTTTGACAGAATAGAGCCGAGCAATTTCGACCCATGGATGGGCAAGTACACAGGTGCGGCGGTCATCTTCGGTGCTACGGGTGGAGTAGCGGAAGCAGCTTTACGTACTGTTTACGAAGTTGTGACCGGTGATGCATTGGATGATGTCAATTTCACCGCTGTGCGCGGTTTCGAAGATATTAAAGAAGTCGAGGTCGACCTTAAAGGCACTAAAGTCAAAGTTGCAGTTGCACACGGTTTAGGGAATGCCCGCAAGCTGATGGATCAGATCAAGGCAGGCGAATCACCATATCATTTCATCGAAATAATGGCTTGCCCCGGAGGCTGTATTGGCGGCGGCGGACAACCCATTACCAAGAGCAATATCAAAAGAATAGAACGTATCAAGGCTATTTATGCCGAAGATGAAAAATGTATCATAAGAAAATCACACGAGAATCCGGAAATCACACAAATCTACGAAGATTTTCTCGAAAAACCGTTGGGAGACAAATCGCACCACCTATTACACACCGAATATACACCTAAAGACCAAAGAGGTCTCGAAGCAGAAGCAACATCTTAATTTAATAACATAGATTAGAACAGAATCACCTGAATCCGAGGGACAGTCAAAAATCACATCCTGGGGATAAGGGAGAGAACAGATCACACTACGAATCTGCCCTCTTCCGTGAGCACAGGGGGCAGATTCCTTTATGTGTTTGCGGATCAGAGGCTGCAATTCAGCTATTAAAATAAGCAAATCCAAATCCGGGAAGGAGGAATATTCCGGTTTTAAAAAACTGCTCGGCTGAATAAAAACAACCAGGTTTTAAACCGGGTATAAAAATGGAATCTCGATTAGGTGTTATAGGAATTATTATAGAAGATAGAAAAAAAACTTCAGAAAAAATAAACTCCATCCTCAGCAGACACGGAAAAATCATCGTAGGCAGAATGGGAGTACCATATCAGACCAGACAGGTTTCTATAATCGCGCTGATTGTAGACGGAACCACCGATGAAATAGGCGCCCTGACAGGAAAATTAGGGAATATTTCCGGAATTACAGTAAAGACAGTTCTTGCTCCGGAACCCGTAAAATAACAAAACTGCCGAATAACATTGCTATGTGTATTATGATAGCACACTTATACCTGCTACTCTTTTCTCTAATGGCCTAAATATTTTCTCTTTCGATAAATCTTTTCTGATTTTAAAAATTTGGTTGAGGGCAATTTCCGCCCCGTAATCCATTCCCTGGCACCCTGCCAAAAGTATCAAATCACCGGGTTTTGCCTTGGAAATTGCTTCTACTATTGCATCCGGCAGTTCATCATATAAATCTACTTTTATCTTACCTTCGTCCATCACCTCTTTAAATACCCTGAGTTCTTCATCTGTCACTCTATCCTTAGAAGTCACATGGGATATGCTCCTAGTTGCAATTATATTATCTAATCCGAGTTTAGGAGCCCAATTTACAATTGTTTCGGCATTTTCCCTGTTCACCGTAGGCCCTCTTTCACCTCTGATTGCATATACCAGATGAAGTTTTTCATAATCCATAAATTTCAATGTTCCCAAGGTAACATTTATATTCCCCACATTAGCAAAATGGTCATCTATGATCTTAATATCATCCTCGAATATAAATTCAAAACGTCTTTCTACACCGCCAAATGTTTTCAGCGAATCCTGTATTGTAGAAATAGATACACCGCACAAAAGCCCGATTATGATAGCCACCATAGAATTATATACTGAATGAAGACCGGGAACCGCAAGTTCAATATCAAATTCCATGGGCATATATTCTTTGCCGTCAACTTTAAATTGTTTTAAAATCTCAACAGTAAACTTAGCCCTGCCGGTGCTTAAATCTAAATTTTTGCAGGCAACATGCCCGGTATTATTATTCAGTCCGAATGTAATTACATGTGCTTTCGTCTGATTTATTAGAGATGCGGAGTACGGGCAATCTAAATTGAGTATAGCTACACTATTCTCCCCGGCATTTTTTATGAATCCTGATTTTATTTCAAAATATTTTTCAAAAGAACCGTGAAAATCAATATGTTCCCGGCTGATGTTATTGAGCGTAACTATGTCATATTCGACTTTTTCTACGCGATGCTGTTCAAGCCCGGAAGATGAAACCTCCATTGTTACATGTGAAACATTTTTAGCCGCCATTTCATTTAGATAGTATTGCAAATCCAAGGATTCCGGTGTCGTGAGATCCGAGGGAATAAAATAATCATCTATTTTTATGGAAACAGTCCCTAATAGGCCTGTTTTTAAACCCCCGCCCCCAAGAATGGCATCTGTCATAAATGCGGTAGTTGTTTTCCCATTAGTTGCGGTGATACCTATCATCTTCATTTTTTGAGACGGGTTGTCATAAAAAGCCGCTCCCAGCCTAGCCAAAGCCGACCTGCTGTTTTCCACCACATATTGCGGTATCTTTATATTTTCTTGAAAATCTTCAACCACTGCAGCTATAGCACCATTTGCAACCGCCTGGCCTAAATATTTATGCCCATCTGTTTTATAGCCCTTGATACATACAAAAATATGTCCTTCTTCAACTTTTTGCGAGTGATAGGATATCCCCGAAATAACCAGATCCTTTTTATTTTCATAGTAAACACTTTTAATTTCTATTGCTTTTAGTAGTTGTTTCAGTCTGCTCATCATTAATCCTCTCTTCCGGCTTAGATAATATACGAAGGGTCCCAAATCTCGTCCTATCGTATAATTTTATTAAAAACATTTCTGACTGTCATTTTAAAAAACTCAAATGCGGGTTTGGGATCATCCAAGCTCCATATCGCATATGCCTTTGGCTTGGATAATGATTTAATAACTTCTGCAAAGGATAGTTGTCCGGTTTTAATATAATCCTTTATAGCTAATATGTCCTCATATGCATACCAAAATACGCGATTTGTATCCTCCGTAATGGCCTTAGGCTCTAGGGGTTGTCCTATCATCTCCATATAAGTTATATAGGGAATATTCAGCCCTACCTTATATATCAAATGATTAAAATTCGTGAGCCTTACATTTATTTCTATCAGATAATATTGTCCCGTTTCTGCATCTTTTTTAAATTCTATCTCGGCAAATCCCTTGTATTTAATATCTTCTAAAAATTTTGCCCCTATGCCGTAAAGCTCCGGAACGTATTTTTGTCCCGTATATACGGAGGCCCCAAAATTTATAGGATATTGACGATATTTTTGAGCGGTCATCCAATGAGTAACCTTGGAATCCTGGTTTAAATACGCATCAAAGGTATACATATGATCATCAAACCCCGGTATAATTCTCTGCACGATTACTTCTAAATTTGCATCCCGTGCCTTTTCTAAGGCCTTTTCTAATTCCTCCTTATTGCCGACTTTAAATATCTTTGTCCTAAATTTTGCCACAAAAGCTGATGAATCTACCGGCTTTACTATGCAGGGATATTTAATTATGGTTTCGATTTTCTCATAAAAATTATCCTCATTTATCCTGATCGTTTCGGGTACAGCCACCCCCTTTTCCGTGGCAAGCCTATGCAGAGTTTCTTTGTTCATCAATCTGGTATATAATCCGGCCTCAGTCTGCGGAATAAGGTACCATTCTTTTAATTCATCTAAATATTCGTCCACAACCTCCACATAGGCATCATGGCATGGGATGAGGACAGGAGGCAGGAACTCTCTTTTAGCATACTCTTTCAAAAATTTTATAAACCCCTCTTTATCCTTTTTATAATGGGGAGCAATCGGTTTTTCGGAACAGTATTTTGATTTTGCCCCATACCTGTTTTTGTTAGAATAATCTATAGCCACGGTATGTATACCCATAGAGCCTAAACATCTGATGGCACTCAAACCTATATAATAATTACTACCTAAAATTACTGCCTTATTTTTCATTCGATCACTCCCCGTATATATTAACATAGGCAGATAACCTGAATATATAGTTATAGTGCCATATCGGTGACAAATTTGCAATGTAAAAGTGTGTAAAATTAATGTTATGCAATTGTCTAATTATATACCATTAATGCAAATCTGATTGTACGGCCCTCTGAAGAATAGGAAGCATAATTGCTGCAAGCACGCCGCCGATCAATGCCGTAATAAGTTGAGGGATAGAGAACATACCGGAAATAACTCCGGCTTGCTTCTCCGGCAAATCCAATAAAAATGGAATTGCGACTTTAACTATACTTATGTACAAAACTAAAAATTTAGCAACAGCAGCAACTATCAGTGCAATAACATGATTAGCCCGAGCCTTTCCTGTCTCTCGTTTACCGATAAAATTCCAAAACAGGACAAGCGTAATATTGCCCAATGCAATAAACGGAACTATTGCCCAAAGCGGCCCGATTCCAAGAAACTTAGCAAAGATAGGAGATAAAGCCGCAACAGTCACGCCACATAAAACACCGCCCATCATTACGGATATTACCAAAATCAAATTAACAATTGAACCTGTAATTATTGTATTGTTTAAGAAGGAAGTTGCAAACTGTAATGCAATTAACAATGCAACAAAAGCGGCTGTTCTGGTTATCCATAAAATATTTTTATTCATTTCTATTCTCCCCTTTCCAATATTATTTTAACAGTACAAAACAAAGATAAGCAATAATAATCTTAAAGAACATTTCACTGTTAAAAAAACATTTAAATTATAATACAT
>DASRMO010000107.1:0-2718 GCA_035647895.1 Clostridia bacterium | reverse complement strand
GACAGATATATAATTGGAAGGGAAAAAGTAGTAATAAATTTAGGCTTGATTGAAATATAATTTTAGAGGACATCAAAAACATCCTCAATACAGGTATTTGAATCATGAATCATCGGACAGATAATATATCGGAGGCAGGTTATGAAAAATAATATATTGAAAATGATTACATTTCTGATCATTATTTTTTTGTTATTATCAGGATGTAATAAAAATGCGACGCAAATCATAGAAAACAAAGAGGAAAAGCGGCTCAACGTATATGCAAGTTTTTATCCCTATTATGATTTTGCAAAAAGAATTGGGGGGGAGAGTGTTGATGTGCATATTATAATTCCCTCCGGCACCGAGCCGCATAGTTTTGAGCCTTCGGCCAGAGTTATTGCGCAGCTGGAACAGGCAGATGTTTTTATATATAATGGAGCATATATGGAACCTTGGATAGATAAGGTATTTAACCTATTAGAAGGGAAGGATATTTACCTGGTTGATGCCAGTAAATCTGTAGAATTGATAAGTTATGGCAAAGGGCCCGATGATGAAAACAGCAGTGAACATCATCATGGGGAATATGACCCCCATATTTGGGTAGATCCCGTCAATGTAATATATATTTCCGAAGAAATCAAAGACACTTTTATCAGGGCAGATAATAAAAATAAAGATATATACGAAGAAAATTTTAATGCTTTCAGAGGGGAATTACAAGATTTGGATACGGCTTTTAGAGAAGGGCTTAAGGATGCTGCCGAAAGAAAAATAATTGTATCTCATTCCGCTTTTGGGTATTTAGCTAAGAGATATAATTTAGAACAGATTGCTGTTGCGGGAATCTCTCCTCATGCGGAACCAAGCCCTAAACGATTGGCTGAACTGGTCAAGGTTGCAAGGGATAATAATATGGATTATATATTTCTGGAAGCCCTGGCAAGTGTTAAGACAGCGGAGGTTTTGGCTGAGGAAGCAAATTTAGAGGTATTGACTCTATATATTGTAGAAGGCTTGACAACAGAGCAGCAGAATGAGGGAGAGGATTACATTTCCCTGATGTATAAGAATGTGGAAACATTGAAGAAAGCCTTGGTGAAATAGATGGAAAAAGTTCTTGATGTAAAAGATGTATATTTTGCTTATAGTAAAAAACATGTATTGGAAGATGTAAACTTAGCTGTGTTTAGGGGGGACTTCTTAGGGATTGTAGGCCCGAACGGCTCCGCTAAAACTACATTGATTAAAATTATTTTGGGAATTTTAAAACCGCAAAAAGGAACTGTTGTTCTATTGAATTCACCCATAGAACGATTTAATCAATGGAACAAAATAGGTTATATATCTCAGAGGGTGAAAGATTTTAATATTGCATTTCCCGCAACGGTTGAAGAGATTGTGGGAGCTAACCTGTACAGCCAAATGGGGTTTTTGAAATTTTTAAACAAAGAACATAAAATGAAAATAAGGGATGCGTTGGATATAGTCAATATGTCCGGCTATCAAAATCATTTAATCGGAAATTTGTCCGGGGGACAGCAACAGAGAGTTTTTATCGCCCGCACACTTGTAAGCGATCCTGAAATTATCTTTATGGACGAACCCTTAACAGGGGTTGATGTGCAGTCACAAGAACAGTTCTATGGCCTCATGGAAAAATTAAATAAGGATTTAAAAATTACATTGGTTATGGTTTCACATGATATAGGAGTTATTACCAATAAGGCAAACAGAGTAGCCTGTGTCGGAGATAAAAAGGTATGTGTGCATCCTTCCGAAGATTTTGATAAAGAGGGGCATATTAAAAAGGTTTACGGAAAAGATTTGAGCATATTGCATCACAGGCATTAAAGGGGCGAAGAAAATGTTGGAGATATTGAGATACGGTTTCATGCAGAGGGCTTTTTTAGCCGGTATTATAGTTGCTGTTATTTGTCCCGCAATAGGTATCTTTCTTGTTTTAAGAAGGATGTCCATGATAGGGGATACATTATCCCATGTAGCTTTGGCGGGTGTAGCAGGGGGTATGTTGGGGGGCATTTATCCGGTATATTCTGCTCTTGGTTTTTCTGTTCTGGCGGCCTTGGCCATTGAGGGGCTCAGTAAAGAATACGAGCAATATAAGGAATTGTCTATTGCTATAATATTTTCTGCGGGGATAGGCTTAGCTACTATTTTTATAAGCCTTGGGAACTCTAATTCCGCTATTTTTAGTTATTTGTTCGGTAGCATAGGCCTAGTGTCAAGCAGGGATATTTGGATAATATTTATCCTGGGCCTTTATATTCTTATTTCTATTTTGTTTTTTTACAGGCATTTGTTTTATATAGCTTTCGATGAGGAGGCAGCTAGACTGGCAGGTGTCCCTGTAAAATGGATCAACCTTTATTTTATTATTTTAGTAGCGATGACTATTGCCATATCTATGAGAATAGTGGGGGTTTTGTTAGTATCGTCCTTAATGATAGTACCTGTAGCAACGAGTTTGCAGCTTGTCAAAAGTTTTAAGCAGACCTTTATATGTTCAATTTTATTCGGGGTACTATCGGTGGTGATAGGATTATTTATATCATTTTATGTAGATTTAGCTCCCGGCGGAACTATTGTAATTTCGTCTATATTGATATTAATTGTTGTCATTTTAATAAAACATATAAAGGGGTGATTTTTATATATAGTGCCGTATAAAATCTATCCCGTTTTATTAGTTATTCTGTTATTTAATAGTTG
>DASRMO010000106.1:0-2323 GCA_035647895.1 Clostridia bacterium | reverse complement strand
CTATCTTATCCAAAGGTTCCTGTTTTATATCATTATCACCATGGATTTTTTTATTATTTAAGGAGTCATTTGGGTCGATTGTAGTAAAATCCAATATTTTAATTTTTTCTTCTATATACTCTTCTGAATTATCATTGCCTTCCATATCTGAGAATATATCCTCATTTTCCTTCTTGGATTTTTTATTTTTTTTGGTATCATCTTTAACCGGAATTAAAGCAAATTTTTTAATCGAATCTGAAATTGTTGCAGCCCTTTCCTTCAACGCTACCAATGTTTCAAGCAACGATATTTTTGTGTATAAAATCAATACTATGAGCATAAGAGCGGAAACTATTATATAAGTAGCGGCGACCCCGAACAGATTAACCAACAGTTTGGTTATGGCGACACCGACGACCCCGCCGCCAATACCTTCCGTGCCCAATTGAAATATCTGTTGTAACCAATCACCGGCACCGGAAAATGTAATACTGTCTATAATTTTGATAGAACCAAGGGATTTAAATATTGTAATAGAAATAAATATCAATATATAAAACAATATGGTTTTAGTTTCTCTTGCTACAGATTTGTTAATAAAGATAAATACACCGCATAAAATTGTTAAATAGGGCAATATAAATGCCGCGTTGGAAAATAATCCGTTAAAAGTAAGTTTTATTAAGTTTCCAACCCTTCCTGCACTGTTCCCCTGTATGCTCACGAGCAGGATTAACCCAAGTGAAATAATAAAAATACCGTATACCTCATTGGTAAACCCTTTCCCCGATGATTTTAAATTTCTGTTTTGTTTTTTATTGCGGTTTTTATCCATTATTATCAACTCCACAAAATTTTAGTAAATTTAGTTTATAAAGCACGAAGACCATTGCACATATTTTATAAGTGTTTGGCCTAATAATATATTCTACACCAAAACCTTAAAACCTACAAATATTATATAAAAAATATAAAAAGTTTATAAAACAGTATAATTTAAGCAAAAACAAATAAAAGCCATTAAGTTTTATATTAAAAATAATAACTCAATAGCCTCTATAATTTATTTAATTGAATTTTAAAATTTAAATCCGGTATGTTTAGGGGGACTGTTTGCCCATTTCTATCAATTCTTTTAACTTGCTCATTGCCTTATCCAAACCTCCGACTTCATCAATCAATCCATATTCTACCGCTTCCTTTCCTATTAAAATTGTACCAACATCGTTTGCGAGTTTATCCGTAGCCCTCATCAATTGTACAAAAACATTTCTGTTTATTTTCGAAGTGCGCAAAACAAAATTTACTATTCGCTCCTGCATTTTTAAAAAATATTCGAAGGTTTGCGGAATTCCTATTATCAGCCCATTCATTCTTATAGGATGTATGGTCATAGTTGCGGTAGGAGCAATAAATGAATAATCTCCTGCGGTGGCCAGAGGAACACCTATACTGTGGCCGCCCCCTATGACTAAAGTAACCTTAGGTTTGGATAGGCTGCATATTAATTCGGAAATGGCTAACCCGGCTTCTACATCTCCGCCGACAGTATTTAAAATTATCAATAATCCTTCAATATTCGGGCTCTCTTCTACGGCTACTAATTGAGGAATTATATGTTCATATTTAGTTGATTTATTCTGTGGAGGTGCAATCATATGCCCCTCTATATGGCCTATAATAGTTAATGTATGAATATTCCCGCCAAATTCAGGCAATGCATTTATCCCCAATTCCTGTATGGTTTCCAGTTGCTGTTTATCATCTGTTTCACTTTCGTTTGGAATATCGGGAGAAGGCACCGTAAATTGGGGATATTGTTCCTTTGTAAAATAGTTTTTCATTTTTCCACTCCTATGTTTACACACTTTTAATATTATAAAATTTATTTATAATATTTTGCTCTATATCATTATTATTTTTTACCTAATCCGGGGCATCTATTCTCCAATGCATAATATTTTCATCTATAACTATCTTCTAAATCAATTATGATCATATCGTTCCCTATTTTTTTTATAGAGCCCCAGGGAATTTCCATCAAAGAATTATCAGAAAAAAGACTGAAAATGCCCTTCTTCTCCGGAATTAAAAGGGAGTGTATTCTCCCCGTCCTTTTGTTGATCAACAAATCCGATTCCGATATTAAACCCAGGCTGCTTCCATCATGTAAATTAACAATTTCTTTACCTCCGATTTCACTTAAGCGCATGCTTATCCCCCCTATTATCATATTGTTTTATGTGTTTCCATAATATAAGGTTGTTTCTTTTACTTATATATAATTATATTGGGTATGCCGGGTAAAACATCGCCGACAGTGCCTACCTCCAAACCCCTC
>DASRMO010000105.1:0-3088 GCA_035647895.1 Clostridia bacterium | reverse complement strand
GTAAAATTCTTGTACTCTAGAAGAAGGTTTGACACCTTTTGTTCTAGTCGAAAACAATACTTGCATATCACCTACCTGAACAGTTAAATCAGTAAACCTATACCTTATACCCGAAGTAACACCTGTAGCTAATGTGGTGTGCTGTTTTATATGCCAAATCAGGGTCTGTGACCAAACTTACTACCCTATTTTTAAAAACATCTATTCTTTGGGGGTACATAATGAAGTAGCATCCCAATGTGAATTACCATGACGGCTTTCAGTCTTCCAGCCATACTACCAATCCCATAAATGTGCCTTTTTTTGCAAAAACATATAGATACGTCAAAATGAATAAATTGATCAACGTATTAAAATTTACTATTTGTAAAGAATTTGGTTTATGGTACACGGCACTCATGTATCGGGAATTATTGCCGGTAACGGATTTTCCTCTAGAGGAAAATATATGGGAATAGCCCCGGATGCTAATATTATAGGTGTAAAAGTCTTAAAAGATGACGGCAGCGGAAATATTTCAGATGTGATTGCAGGTATTCAGTGGGTTGTTGACAATAAGGAAAAATATAATATTAAAGTTCTCACTCTATCTCTCGGGACAAAACCAAAGAACAAATATGAAAATGACCCCCTCTGTCAAGCTGTAGATGCTGCTGTCGCATCCGGTATTACGGTAACGGTAGCTGCCGGGAACAGCGGCCCTAATCCTTCTACAATAACATCTCCTGCCATAAGCCCCAATGTAATCACGGTAGGTGCTTGTGATGACCGTAAGGCTTCTCAACCCGGAAATATTACTATTGCAGATTTTTCCAGTGCCGGCCCGACACAAGAGGGGTTTAAAAAACCGGATATTTTAGCTCCGGGGGTCGGGATTAACTCCTTAGCAAATAAAGCTTCCGAATATAAAGAATTATCGGGCACCTCTATGGCAGCCCCTGTTGTAGCGGGATGCGCCGCTTTATTATACGAAAAAAATCCCCAAATGACACCTCCGGAGATAAAAAGAATTATCATGGATAATGCTACTAACCTCGGGCTGGACCCAAATAAACAAGGATCGGGGCTTCTGAATATTAAAAAAATTGTTGATGCTATTAAACCGGAGTTACCCGAAGACAAACACGATGATTCGCATATAGGTACCGATGTAAGGCCGCTTTTATCCGATGAAATGTTTTTGATATTGCTGTTGGTTATTCTCATATTGATGCTATGATCCATACGTTAAAAAAGCCTACAAAATTTATTTGCGGGCTTTTTTCCCGGAATTTTTTCAGTGATCTCGCACCTAAAAAGGTGCAACTTCTTTAAAGGAAATTGCACCTGATTTTATCTATTCATATTCGAAACTACAACAACTGTTTTACGGCTAATATTTGACAAAATTCTGCGGATTTAGAGGAACATCATTTTTTCTCACTTCAAAGTGCAGGTGTGTTCCCGTACTTCTTCCCGTACTGCCCATCTCCGCGATTTTTTGCCCTTTATAGACCCGGTCACCCTTTTTCGCCAAATTTTTGCTGTTATGGGCATAATAAGTCTGATATCCATTTTCATGATCTATAATCACCAGATTACCGTAGGAACCTTTCCAGCCTGAAAAAGATACTTTGCCGGCATCCGCTGCGTAGATGGGAGTGCCCCTAGAGGACGCTATATCTATACCCGTATGTTGTTTCCCCCATCTCATGCCGAATTTTGAAGTTAAACGCCCCCTCGTCGGATTAGAAAAAAATCCTGTAGCCATCGTGGCGGGCCTCGGTTTAGTTCCTTCCGCTATAACCCTAGTCTTAGGTTCTGAGAGAATTTTTTCTTCCACTATTTCTCTATCGGTTTCTACACCATTCTCTTTTACCAAATATCCCTTTATTTCACGTTCTCCTTCTTCACCATGAGCTATTATTTTTTTATCCCCTTTATATAGGACATCTGTTTGCTCATATTCGGTCTCAAATGGTATCCCCTCTACGAGCTCTATATATTCTTTGGTTTTAACGGAAACTAAGGGTTTAGGTACTACTAAACTGATTTCCTGCCCAATTTGCAACCTTTTAGGATCTATACCGGGATTAGCCTTCATGATGTCATCCATATCCAGGCCATATTTTAGAGCTATGGTCCACGTATTTTCCCCTTTTTCTATCTTGTGAATTTTTTCTTCGTCCGTACCGATTGCTATTAATTTCAATGCCTCTTCTTCATCCATAATATCGCTGAAATCCACAGCTATCTCCGTAACCTCTACTTTTTCCACAAAATCAACATAATCATATTTTGTCCCTTCTCCATCGATAAAAGAATCTTTAATACTATCTAATATTCTATCGGCAATTTCGTCATTTTTAACAACTATTATTTCTTCCCCATCGACCTTGATAGCCGTAGCTTTTAATTTAATGTCAAATCGTGATTTAATATTTCTTATCATATCTTCATACTGCGTTATTTGTTTTTTCTTAGCCTTTGTTTTGATAAAAACAGGTTTTTCCTCTAACATAGCTTCTTGTCCATATAACGACAGAACCTCTTTTTTGACTGTCTCCAATGCATCTGCAAAATCATTTTCGTCCCTGACCACGGCCAGAACATCATCATCTATCTCTACACTATAAGCTATGTATGAATTGTTGACCTTCAAAAAGATAAAAGATGTTAAAGCTAAAGACACAACCGTTCCGCCGATTATTTTGTATATGAATTTTCTGTTTTTTCTGAGTTTTCCGTAAACTGAATTGTTTTTTATGCTATCAAATGTGCTTTGAAATGTATTGAGCGCCGTATTTCTACATTTACCGTAGACCGATTTAATTTCTTGCATGATTTTTTGCGACAGGTCTTCGGACTCATCATCCATATTATTTTTCATCTGTGGTTCTCCTCTCAAAATGTCTAAGCAATCCTTAAACATGGTTTGATTTTATCTTCTTAAGAGTTACTTAAAAATTTTGTAACCTTTCTGTAACAATTACCTCGTCCATTATACCACAAAATACAACTTTGTAAAATATAATTTTCTATTTTATTTGACAATATCAGAGCACCATAAAAGGGTAAGAAGGCTCATGTTACAAGCCTTAGCTTACCC
>DASRMO010000104.1:0-4255 GCA_035647895.1 Clostridia bacterium | reverse complement strand
GGATCAGGCAAATCGTATTATGACGCTGCTCTTAGGGGGAATTGCTGCAGTATCATTGTTGGTGGGCGGTTTAGGGATTATGAATATAATGCTTGTAGCCGTAACCGAAAGGACATCGGAGATAGGCGTTCGCAGGGCTCTAGGAGCTAAACAAGTTGACCTGTTGTCTCAATTCCTGTTGGAAGCATTGTATGTCAGCATTATAGGTGTTATTGCCGGTATTGCCGTAGGCATATGGGGACTCAGCATGTTCGCCAATCATGGTTTTCAGACGGCGGTCAGCTTCGAGGCTATCCGTATTGCGGCATTGGTTGCACTGGGCTCGGGATTGCTCTTTGGCGTATACCCGGCTGTTTCCGCTTCATCATTACCGCCGGTTGAAGCATTAAGAAGAACCTAGAAACCGTGGAGTTTTTACTTCCGCGGCAGTCTGAAAGTTTATGGGTTGTAGCTTTAAGAAGAACCTGGAAACCATGAAGGTCAGATATACTTTGACTTGCTGATTTTTATATATTAAAATGTAAACAACGATATATACAGGAGGGAAAAAAATGAAAAGGAAAATGAGCAGGAAAATAGCGGTATTTATTATTACCACCTTAATATTCAGTTTGTTTTTGGGTGCGGTAGCATTTGCAAATGATAATTTTAAGAATCTAAAGGCATGGTTTGGAGAGCTAAGTATTTACAGAAACAATCAGCGGGTGTATCTGGCCGGCGATGATAAGCCTTTTATTGTAGACGGCAGGACATATGTCCCGTTAAGGGCGATGTCAAATCTCTTTAACAAGGAAGTTGGCTGGGACGGTGTAAATTACAGAATAGATTTAAATGATAAGCCGGAAGATAACTTAATCTATTTGACACAACAACTTTATACGGCACAGATAGAGGTTCAGACATTACAGGCTAAAGTTAAACAATTAGAGGAGGAATTAGCGGCTAAAAAAGACAGTAAAAAGTACACTCTGAAGGAACTAAAATCATATTTAAACAAGGAATACGGTACATATAAGAAGGTTGAATTTGATATCGATTTGTATGAAAACAAAAAAGATATAGAAGTGGATATATACGTGGATCTGGATTATGATTATTCTGAGTGGAACAAATTATCCGATTCAAATATTAAGAGCTACATTCAAAATATTGTAGATGATATACTGGACGATTATAAAAATGTCAGTATAGAGGGTTCTATAATGGATAATTCCAGTAAAAATAAAACTTTAGTATCTTTCTACACAAAATCAAGTGGTACCGTGGTTATAGATACCGGTGATAAATCCGGCAGTGACGGATATGATGATTTAGACGATTTAGAGGATTATTTAAATAGCAGCAAATACAATAAATGCTATGGTTACTATTATGATAAATATGTATATTTTGATATCGAGTTATATGAAGATAAATACGGCGATATTGAGGTATATATTACTGTTACCTCCCCTAAATATGGTTTGGATTATCTGAAGGAGAATGAAATAGAGGAATATTTGGAGAAACTATATGATGAAATAATTGCTGAATTTAAATATGCAGATATATATGGATATATAGAGGATGATTATACAGACTATGAGTTTGACTTTGATTCGAAAGGAAATGTACGTTTATATTAATAGACCACAGGAGGGATCATAGGGACAGTGCGAAATTGCTGTCCCCTAACCCATGTTCCTCGGACCCACCAAAAGCGGCCTAAAATAGAAAGGTAAAATCATATGACACCCAAAATTGAAATCAGGAGGAAGGCCCCGGCAATCTTAATTTCCGTATTTGTTCTGGGAATAATGGCCTTAATTATAGGAAAAACTGTCCTTAAACCACAATCGGCTGCAACAATTCAAAGTGATTTAAAGGCTGTGGTAATTTATGCCGGAGAGGATTCGGCCTGGAAGGACACATACTCCCATTTGAAACAATCCCTGCTTTTAAATATGTCCGTTGATGCGGTAAATGCCGAAAATGAAAATTTAGATTTTTCCTTATATGACATCGTTTATTTAGACCGGAGCCTCAAGGGGGTTTCGAATAAAGAACAGATGCAGGAAGCCCTTGTTCAATTTACGGCCCGGGGCGGGGGTTTATTTTTAGAGAATGAATTTTGGGATTTTTTCGACAAGGATTTTATCGGGGCAAAGGAATTTGTAAAACTGGAGGGTGTACCTAAAGAGATTGAATTTCCTGAAGTTAGGTACAATCTCAAGGGGATACAAGAAATAATCAAAGATTTTGATTACATCTATAAAGATTATATCGATTATGATATTTTTGCCACTTATGATTACGGCTACGGAATTAAAGATGCGGCAGGGGAAATATTGGCGCAAGAAAACGGTGTTGCTCTATATACCGTGAACAAGGTAGGAAAAGGCTATGTATTCTTCACCAATCCTCTTTTGCCCAATCGTTTTAATATAAACGGGTTCTCCATGAATGCTGCGGACAATCTGCAGGAATATTTTACAAATACTACGGCCGGTTCAAATCAGCTCTTACGGAGTGAGTTTGCCGGATTCATATCCAAGGATAAATATGGGTTTTCCGTTGAAAGGGTTTTTGGCAATTACGGGAGGCCCTCTATTGCATGGCAGTTACATTACGAGGAAATAACCGGAATTGAAAATAATTCCGCACAGATTTTTGCGGATATCTGTGAAAGGAATTTACAGATACCGTCATTTACGGTAATAAGGAATACCTATTATTGGTTCAGCCGTCATGAGACGATTACCTATCTTTTAAACGAAGGCACCGGCGGGAACCTGAGCTTTGTCATGGATGAGTATGAAAATGCATATTCATCCGGCAGGCATATAGCCTCCGGAGGGGAATGGATATCCCTGGATGTTGTAAAAGATGCGGGAAGTTATTTTGTCGATTATCCGGAATACGAACAACGCGCATTTCCGTTTCCCATAGATTATAACAGGGACGGCCTTGTCGATATCATGGCTGGAAGCTCGGACGGGAACTTTTATTATTTTCAAGGTGAAAAGATGGGAGACAATTATGAGACTTCCGATCCTGTAAAACTGATGAATTCCGGCGGTGAAGCTATCAATGTGCCGGGTTATTCGGCTCCCGCTATGATTGATATAGATGGGGACGGGGTCTTAGATTTGATTTCCGGAAGTTCGGACGGAAATATTTACTGGTTTTCCGGAAAGGATGATATGACCTTCGATAGCCGGGGAGTTTTAATCGAAACCGGTATATCCGGACAGGCCTTGCCCGTTATCGGAGATATAAACGGGGATGGGATAACAGACTTGGTTGTGGGCAGCAATGAAAAGATTATAGAATTTTACTGCGGCAACAAGGAAAATGGAAATCTCGGTTTTACTGTCACAACAGATATTGAAATAGAGGGTTTGGAAAATATAGAAGGCGATTGGTTATCGCCCCATATCATAGATATAAATAATGATGGAGTACAGGACCTCGTCATCGGAACTTTCCATGGATATATAGGAAGGTTTATCGGGGACGGGCGCAATTTTAAATTTGACGGATATATGGAGGGAAAAGCAAAAAACTATAAGGGAAACAGATATCTAAAATTCGGGAATAACTGTGTACCGACTTTTGTCGATTTGGATGGGGACGGAGTTAAAGACCTAATTGCGGGATCACTGGAATACGGATCGGCGTATCCTATTGATTCGGCATATTTCCCTTTTAAAGATAATTTGGCGCAGCAGCTACGGTTTATGAAAGAAAATGATTATTATGTAGGGATGCATTTTTATACCGGTGTAAATGCTTCTGAGGAATATGAGGAAAATGAGTTGGCTATGCATATTGATGCTCTAAAAAAATACGGAGTGAAGGTTTCGGACGGCATAGGCTTTAATCAGCATACCTGGCACACAAGTGTTGGAGGTGAAACACAGACATTAGAAAACGCCTTTAGGTCAGGCCTGCTATGGTGTTCGGGGTTTAAACCTTCCGGGAGTGCTGCCTCCCCCGAATGCAGTGCGGAAACAGCCCTCAGTATTCCATTTTTGCTTGAAACCGAGGGCCCCCAAAGACTCATAGTGTTTAATACGAGTACCATGCTGTATGATCAGAAGGGGTGGGGTGATATTTCGGCTAAATATGATCTGCCTGTGAGCATGTACTATCACTGTGATTTTGCTTATGAAAGGCCGGAAGATATAGAAAAGAACGTACTGAAGGCATCTGCCTTTGCAATGGATTATGATTATAATTTTGTGACTGAAAAACAATACGCCAAGGCTATAGT
>DASRMO010000103.1:0-7107 GCA_035647895.1 Clostridia bacterium | reverse complement strand
ACCATGCTGCCCATAAGATATGCCGCGGAGCCTCTGGGAGCCGACATTGAATGGGACGGTGTGGAAAGAAAAGCAACAATATCATTAGATGAAGTAAAATTGGAGCTATGGATTGGGGAAAGCAATGCATTAATCAATGGGAAAACTGTTCCTATTGATGCTGATAATGCCAATGTAAAGCCGTTAATTGTCAGTAACCGTACCATGCTGCCATTAAGATTCGTCACCGAAAATCTGGGATGTGACATTAAATGGGATCCGGTGGACAGAAAAGCAACTATAACTAAAGCCGGTTCAACGTCGGATACAGGGGAAATACCTGATATCAAGCTTCCGGGTATTGATCCCGGTGATATCAAATTCCCGGGCGAAACACCTGAGCCGGATGAGGATACCGGCAAGATACCCGATGTCAAACTTCCGGGCATTGACCTTGGTGACATAAAACTTCCGGGTCAAATATTCGATATTGTTAAGTTACCGGAAGATTCTGAATACGAAACTTTTAAAATTAATGATACGGCTTATTATGAAAATTATTACGGGACAGTATTGACTGTCGACACCGGAATGCTGACCGCTTCGGATGCAACATACCAGTGGGGAGTAACCAATACTAAAGACATGAGTTCGCAGTATTTTACTTTCTTTTTGAAGCCGGAGGGTAAATATGAATACTTCTGCGCCGACTTTTATATTGACAGCAGTGCAAAGGCCGACTTGGTAATGAATATACGGAAAGAAACCAAAGACGGAATGGTTCTCAAATCTCTCACATTAAAGCCCGGTGAAACCTTAAAAGATGTAAGTATAGATATTACCGGCGTGAATAAACTGTGCATCGAGTCCGAGCTAAGAATCAATCACGGTACTGTTAAAAAGATTATAGTCGGGCAGCCCGTGTTCATGAACAACAAGATATAAAATATAGAAAAATCAGGGGTCTGTGGCTTGCCACAAGGCTCCTTGTTTTTTGGGTTAAACGAAACATCCCCTTGACACTGTCTTGACACCCTTGACACCCCTCGGAAGGTGTCAAACAAAACATCCCCTTGACACCAACATCCCCTTGACACCCCTCGGAAGGTGTCAAACAAAACATCCCCTTGACACCCTCTTGACACCAAAGGCTCAAAATACAGATCCTTCACTCCGTTCAGGATGACGAAAAGCAAGAATAGTGCTTTTTCACACAGTCTAGCATCCCCTTGACATGACAAAAAGTAAGAAAAGTGCCTTTTTACACAATCTGGCATCCCCCCGGACACAAAAAAGAATAAATTTTCGTTGGTATAATAATGGAAATATTCTTATGAAACATGTATAATAAAAGAAAAATATATAAATAATAGAATTTATTTTAGCATGATAAGTCTACCATCTCCAGACACATAAAAATATATTTTATGAAGATTAACTGAAAGCACTAGACTTTATTGAAGAGCGATACGGCATTTTATCAGTGTACAGTGAGGGGGGTGACGAGATGGTAACAACTAAGCCGAGTAAAAAAAATATTTTTCATATTATACTTACATTGATAAATTCTAAAGATAATATAAATATTCGAAATGTTCGTTTAAGCCATCTGCAATATATGTTGATTTTTCCCTTGGCACCTGTTTTTGCAAATATGCAAGGGGCTCTATTTAGTGATAGTGTGAATATTTTTGGACTTGATGCCATGACCCTGATGGGAAGTGCATATTGTGTAGGTGCGGGAGCACTTTTTGCTATTACTAATACAAAAAATATGGCCACAATTTCAAAAATATTTGCGGTAACAACAGCTGTTACATTTTTTATCTGGATTTTGATGTCTGAGAGCCTGCTAAGTCTTTTTATAGCAATTGTTTTCATGTTCGGTTTGGGAGGCTGTGCTGCCTGTGCATCATTTGCTTACACCTTTACATTGAACAATCCGGAAAGGCTTCTGGGGGCAGTGGCTATCTCCTTATTCTTTTCTCTTAACCAACTGGATTCAGGATTGTCCTTCATATCGGGTTTTTTTGACAAGACATATTTGACGCTTCTTGTCATAGGTACCTGTGTCTGTTTAGTTCTGTATAAAACAAACGATTTTTTGGCTGTAGAAGATAGGCCGAAAGCGAAATTGAACATGCCCCTTAAATTGACCCTTTATTTCTTTATAGCTCATTATTTTGTGGAAATATTTTATACCTATCTGCCGGGAGCATCCTCACAAAAAGCTATGATTGCAAATGGTGCAGTGGGTATATTAGTGGTCTGTTTAGCCATTGGCCTGCAGTTTATCACCAAATGCAGCATTTGGAATATGTGTAATCTATTTTTTATTGCCATGATATGTACATATGGGTTTTATTTTATGCCCGAGGGTTCCCTGCTACGAAGTTTTGCCCGTGGTATCCACGGTTTTGAACAGATAGGATATATTGCCGCTTATTATCTCCTTGGCTGTGTCTTTAAAAAACACGGGGATTTTCGTATTTTCAAGCTATGTCTTGTTACGGTATTGCCCATAAGCATGATTTCATATGTGATACCGGGGGCAATCTCACTTTATGCACCTGAACAGTTACCCCTTATTGCTACACTGGTTTCTTGCGCAGTATTCATAGTATTTATACTCATGTCCCCGGCCTATTCAAAGCATCTGTTTGCTGCCAGCTGGGCAGATGATTTTTATAGTGTTGATATGATCGAGGAAATACAAAATGTGCAGTTGCCGGACAAATTTAAGGATTTTAATCTCACTCCCCGGGAAGAAGAGGTAGCAAAATTGCTTTTATACGGAGAGAACACAAAACAAATTGCTATAAAATTGAATATCAGCACACATACTGTCAATTTTCATATAAAAAATCTATATAAAAAACTGGGGATAAATAGTCGCGCGGAACTGTTTATACTGTTCACTTAATAAGAAAGTGCGAAAGAGCGAGGGGAGCAGGATGTCAAGGGATGTCAAGGGATGTCAAGGGATGTCAAAGGATGTTTGTGCGCCAAGAAGGCGCATGTTTTAAATAAAGAGCATGCAGTCATGCTCGGATGCCAAGGTGTCAAGAGAAGGTGTCAAACAAAACGTCCCCTTGACACCGAATGCGTTAACAGGGAAAAAACATTTTATATTGAGCCTGATGTATTTTATGTATAAACAATATCAGATTTAGAAAGGGGAAATAATTTGAATATACTAACAAAAACTTTGAAAGATATTTCATTATCTGTATTGCCAATAACTATTTTAGTTATTATACTTAGCTTTACCTTAGTTCCTGTTGAATTCGAAATGCTTGCACGATTTATTATTGGTGCCATACTGGTGATTATAGGGCTAGTAATTTTTTTACTAGGTACACATATCGGTGTAACCCCTGTGGGCTCCTTGATGGGTGGAAGTATTGCAAAAACAAATAAATTTTATTATGTTGTATTATTAGGGTTTATATTAGGATTTTTTATTAATGTAGCGGAGCCGGATATACAGATACTAGCGAAACAGATAAATGTTGCCACAGGTGGAGCCATATCGGGGCCCTTGATTTTAATTATTGTATCCATTGGAGTAGGATTGATGGTTGCATATGGATTAATAAGAATATTATTAGAAATACCTTTAAATAAATCATTTACTGCTATTTATTCTCTAATCTTGATATTGGGCATAATGGTCTCTGAAGAATTTTTGGCATTTTCTGTTGATGCTTCAGGTGCCACTACCGGGGCTATGACTACGCCTTTTATTCTGGCATTAGGTTTAGGTGTTTCACAGCTAAAAGGTGGGGAAAAATTTGAAGAGGATAGTTTTGGGCTTGTAGGTTTTGCCTCTACGGGACCGATTATTGCTCTTATGCTTTTAAATATTGTTAAGGGTAAACTAGGGATACAGGGACATGTTGAAGCGTTTCAGAATCATACGGGGATTATAGGGCCTTATTTGGAGATCATCCCCAAAACATTAATAGATTCTGTTCTTACACTTGCCCCTTTGTTAATATTATTTCTTTTATTTAATTATTTTTCATTTAAGTTAAATAAAGCCAATAGGAACAGGATTTTGAAGGGCTTACTATATACATATATAGGATTGTCCTTGTTTATGGTGGGAGTTAATGCAGGATTTATGGAAGTAGGGCGTGAAATGGGCTATGGTATAGCAACTTTAGAGGCTAAATGGATATTACCTGCTATTGGTTTTTTCTTAGGTATGTCGGTTGTTCTGGCTGAGCCGGCTGTTTATGTATTGACTGAACAGGTTGAAGAGGTGACATCAGGTCACATAAAGCGTAAGGTGATATTAATGACATTATCTGTTGGAATTGCTTTTGCTGTTGCCCTGTCCATGTTAAGAATTATGATACCCGGTTTGAAATTATGGCACTTTCTATTACCCGGCTTTGGATTAGGGATGTTGCTCAGCTATTTTGTCCCTCCGATTTTTGTCGGTATCGCATATGATTCCGGAGGAGTAGCATCCGGCCCAATGACAGCAACTTTTGTATTAGCATTTGCACAGGGTGCAGCTAATGCTATTCCTACTGCAAATATTCTTACAGATGGATTTGGAATAATCGCTATGATTGCTATGACACCTTTGGTAGCTGTTCAGATATTAGGGCTAATATACAGATTAAAAACCGAAAGGAGGGAAATTAGCTGATGGACGTTTTAAATTGCTATTTATTTATTATCATAGTTGATTTCGGGAAAGCTACCAGAGTTATACACTTGGCTAAAGGACTTGGAGCAACGGGAGGAACCATACTCCTTGGCAGAGGTACCATAAAAAGCAATATCCTTTCTATATTAGGCATTAATGAAAGCAGGAAAGAAGTAGTGTTGATGGGTATTAAAGGTGATTTGGACGAACATATTCATAGAGAACTCGAACATAAATTACAAATGTATAAACCTAATCACGGTATTGCTTTTTCAATTCCATTAAAAAAAGCAATCGGAGTAAATTGTGGAGAATATGATTTTAAACCTGATAAGGAAGGTGAAATAGAAGTGAAATATGAGGCGATATTTACTATAGTAGATAAGGGGATGTCGGATCAAGTTATTGAGGCGGCAAATAGGGCAGGTTCAACAGGCGGAACAGTAATTCACGGTAGGGGTTCCGGAACCGAAGCAACTGCAAAATTATTCGATTTAAAAATTGAACCCGAAAAGGATATAATCCTTATATTATCTAAATCGGAAATTACACAATCAATAGTGGATTCAATAAAAATCAGCATTGATGCGGAACAAAGGGGAAAAGGAATTATATTTGTTTTAGATGTAAATAGAGTTACCGGATTATATAAAGGAGATTAGTGTTAATTATATTCCTACTGAATAAATTAAGGTTGCACGCCCGAAGGAAATAAACAAATTTGCAATGCAAATCGGTAGGTATTTTATCAAACATTATGATTCTGCCCGAAGAAAGTAAACAAATTTGCAATACCCGGCTGCATATTCTGTTCTCCTGAGATACCATAGGATGGCAAAATTGTAAGGCTTTCATAGCAATAACATAATAAGGAGGGAAATATCGTACCATTATTATTCTGAAATTATGATGCGATTCCGTCCCTCTGTTTTTGCCTCGTAAAGGGCGGCATCTGCCAGTTTCAAAACATTTTCAATATCATTGTTTGCGGTACCGGAGGTTGTCGCTACACCGATACTTATGGTTATATTGATTTTCTCTTCTTCATAAATTATTTTTGTTTCGCCTATAGTTTTTAGGAGTTTTTTGGCGGATTTTTCCGCTTCTTCTATAGATGCACTTTTTAGAAGTACAGCGAATTCATCTCCCCCTAATCGTCCTACAATATCGGTTTTTCGGAAATTATCTCTTATAATGTTTCCCAGCTTGCGAATTACTTCATCTCCCGCCGCATGCCCGAAGGTATCGTTAACAATTTTAAAATGATCTATATCTATCATTAAAAGGGATAATTCTTTGTTATTTCTTTTGCTTCCGGTAAATTCATCTTGGGCTAATTCCATAAATTCTGCCCTGTTATAAAGGCCGCTCAGGGAATCTATAGTGGCCAAAACCTTCAGTTTTTTCTGCATTCTCTTTTCTTTCGTGATATCCCGGATGGATTTAAGTATCCTCGTGTTTTTGCCGGGAGGATCGTTCAATAGCACCGAATCGATTTCAAAAAAATGCTCCTTACCATCGATTATCAGGGAAAAATCTCGTATGGATTCATCTTTGAAAAATTTCGGCAATTCCGATTCCTGATAGGGTATATGCCAAATAGGATATTCATCCAGTGAAATATTTAACACCTTAAAAAAATTTAGAGCGGCTTTATTGTAATCTATTATTCCAAGGCCCGGTTCTAATATTATCATGGCAGCAGTGTTGTTTTCAAAGATTGTTTCCCGTGCAAGGGTTTTTATTTCCAAAAAATCATATTTTAGAATGCCGTAATTAATAATAATGAGAGAGACGGGCATTGTTAAGGCAACATAATCAATGCCCTGTTCCTTACAAGTACTGAGGATTAAGCTGACCCCAATCAAAGGGAGCAGCGAGGCGAGGATAAAAACCATAAATTGAGGTCCGGTGTGTTTAGCCCGATTTTTTATATGCTCCAGATGATAAATGAGAATTGCCAGGAATAGGCATAGTGCAGTATAGGAAATGTTGACATAGTACCAAGGGCCTCTTACCATGTATAAGGCGGAATATTCATATATTTGCCTCATTTCCAAGCTTTTATAAAAAAGATGATGCAAAGGGTTGGTAAGGCGTATAAAAACAGTAGCTATAGGCACGGAAAAAAGTAAAATTATTAACCGGTTTTTTAGGCTATAGATAGTTTTTGTATAGAAAAGGGCCACAACAAGCCATAGTACAGAAATAAACGGTACACCCAGGTATTGAAACTGGTTCCAATAGACCATTTCCTGCAAATTACTACTGTTAATAATCATTAAAAAGCCAAACAAATAAATACCGATACACAGTGTTAATGCGGAGAATACTTTTCGGTAATTAGTTCTGGCCTTTGAAAAAAAGTAAGCGGAAGAAAACTGAGTCAATACAATTGCGAAAAACAGATAAAGGTTGAGAAAAATTTTCAATAAAAACACCCCGATATAAAATAGTTTAAAAGC
>DASRMO010000102.1:0-2158 GCA_035647895.1 Clostridia bacterium | reverse complement strand
GAAAAGGGACACAATTTTTAGAAAAAATTTTTTCCATTTAATTAATAATTAAAGAGCCGACGCTTATATATGTAATAAACATCGGCTTATAAATCTTTAATTGAAAAAACATTATGCAATAATCGCACTAGTTAGAATTCTTCGTGAATCCCCACTACCATTTTTACCTGCCCAAATGGTAACGTCTGCCCGATATACATAACCGGATATCCCGGAATAGTCAACATGGGAGACATGAAAACGTTTATTGAATCCAAGCATATTAGTATAATTAGTATGACTATAGGTTTTAACCGTAGTCCATGAACCATTGCTGTATCTTTGAAGGCGTATGCTCAGTGCGCCAATTTCATCCATAATTCCAACACCTTGTACATCGAACCATATAGATATATTTCCATATTTTTTTATTCATGTTTATTTCCTTTCATAAATTGAATTTATCATTTTTTCTGCTTCTTCCAGGGTGAAATCTCCAATAATTGAGCACTCATAATTTTTATGTTTCCATACCACATTGACAATGTCAAGATTCGTCATTATAAAATGCTCAACTCCATTTATTTCAAATATTATTACATCTTTACTGTCTTTCTCGTATGTTCGAGTAAATGGGCTTAATAGGGTTTCGATAGTGATTAAAATTTCTTCATCTGCGCGTATATATATTGCAGTAAAAATAATTTTTGCCGGTGTTTCAGTTACTTTAATGTCCTCTAGCAAATAATCATCGGGAAACCATGTGGGAGAAAGTTTCTCTGTTACGCCGTAATGGTCAAGGGCTTGTTGTATGGTTTCAAAGTTATCCCCATTATTTGAATCGGGCACATCTAGAAGTAATGTTTCTTGCGGCATTGAACCGGAGAAAGTAAACGTATTTTTTGTCCACTTGGCGATGATGTCCCACAGGTTAAATCCAAATGCATTTGCAATCAAGGTTCCGGTCAACAATATCATAATCAAGACTGCTGTGATGCATATAGCACGGCTCATTCGACGTTTTCTCCGTGGACGAAAAGTTTTTTCGGAAGGCACTTGTTTGATGTCCTCTTCCATATCTAAATCCTCAAAATCATAAAGGGATTTATCTTCTTTTACATAAGGAAGATAATTTTCCTTAAAAGAAGCACAAGCAGCATGAACATCTGTAAATCTTCCGGTCGGATTCTCCTTTTCGCCTAGTTAAAAAGCAACCACTCTTTATCGTCACGTATATATCGTAGAGTTCCGATTTCAAGTCCTGTTCGGATATATCCCCTTGTGCTGTCGGACTGAAAAGTGCTTTCTAACAGTCGGTACTCTCCGTAGGTATACGTCAACGTGGGAACGTCGATATAACATGCCATACCTTTGATGTCTTTTTCGACGTCATAATAACTGATTATGATAGTTTCTCCGTCACCGCTAACATCCACGGCAGTCCCTCGACTTCCCTGAACACTGCCTTCTATACCGACAGCTTTTATGAAATCAACGGAAAATATTATCTCTTGCTTGTTTAAATCATAGCCGAATAGCCCAAAATCGCCGTGGAAAATTATTAGATCCGCGTTTTCAAAATCAATCTTGATTTCCACCCCCGGATTTACAGTTAAATCCAGATCATCAACTGTAATTTCCGAAAGCTTTGCTCGAATATCATCTTGCCCCGAATTGGTGTCGTAGCTCTGGGTCCGATTGCTACAGGCCACCATCCCCCCGATAATTATAATAGTAACGATTAAAGGTAAAAAGAATAGCCTACCCCGGTGCTTCGCTCTTATATCCAAAATATTTTGCATGTGTTCCTTTAACATTCTGCACCCCCCTCCGTATAATTTTCGTATAGCAATAAAGGTAGCGTCTGTATAAAATCTACCACCATTGAACTGTCGGTTTTTTTAGAAACAATAATCTTAACTTTATTTCCAATACTTAGTTCTTAAGAGATTTTACCACGAACTCTACACTTTTCTCTTTCATTTATATATGTAACAACAAGCCCGGAAAGGGACAAATTACTAGAAAATTTTTTTCATTTAATTAATAACTAAAAAACCGATGCTTATATATGTAATAAACACCGGTTTATGAATCTATTGAAAAAACATTATGCAATAATCGCACTTGATCTCAAGTTCAATAAAAACAGTTTAGAATGATAGCCTTGAATTACAGG
>DASRMO010000101.1:0-2008 GCA_035647895.1 Clostridia bacterium | reverse complement strand
TAATTTTATAGTATGCCCTAACAATCTTCCCTTTGTCATGGCTATCTTTATTTTTTGCACTTATATCTCCTCCAAATCGGCAAGTATATTTACACTTCCGTCCTTATCCACATTCATAATTTTGTCTATTTCCCTTCGTTTTATATATTCGACCAAATTCTCCTTGTCGTCCGGGAGGCCCACTTCCACAATATAACCCTGCTGTCTCAAGGTATTCACCACGTGGAAGGTCGCATTACCCCCTTCTCCTTCCAACAGGAGTATATGTTTTTTCTTCTGCATCTTTAAATTCTTCTGTATCTTTAAGGCCTTTGTGATTTTATTTACGAGAAATGCGAAGCCGGTGGCAGGTGTATCCATACCGAAATCCTTCAGAAGCCCGTCATAACGGCCCCCGCTCAACAGCACTTTCCCCAAATCCTTTGTAAAACCTTTGAAAATTACTCCACTGTAGTATTTTAATGTGGTAACCAGCCCTAAATCCAATTTTATATACTCTCCCAGCCCATACTCCTCAATTCTATTGCATATCTTTTCCAGCTCCTCCACTGCTTCCTTCATGTAGGGTGTCAAGGGAAGACTGTTTATTTCATTCAATACTTCTTTCGAATCGCCAAACAGTTTAGGCAGTTGTTTTAGTGTAGATTTTACATCTTTTTCTATGGATAATTGCTCTATCAATCTGTCCAATTCCACAAGATTTTTATTTTCCATGTTTTGAACGATCAGCCGCTTCTCTTCTTCTCCTATTTCTATGGATTCTAAGATCCCCCGCAGCAATTTTGTCTGACCTATATCGATTTGAAAATTTTCCAGCCCTAAATATTTTAAACTCTCTATGGCTGTAATTATTACTTCTACATCCGCTTTGTAAGAACTTATACCGAACAGTTCAACTCCTGCTTGCCTGTACTCCCTCTTTTTTCCCGCCTGTTCTTCGTCTATGCGAAACACATCATGGACATAGCACAGTCTCAATGGGAAAACAAAATCCTTCATCTTAGTGGAGAGTATTCTGACAATGGGCACTGTGCAATCCGGCCGCAATACCAAAATCCTGCCGTTTGCATCCATGAATTTAAACGTATTGTCTCCATTATTGGCTAGGTAATCTCTGGAAAAAAGGTCATAATACTCCAGAGTAGGGCTGCTGACCTCCATATATCCCGATTGTATAAAATTATTCATTATTTTATTTTCAATCTGCCTTCGATAGATACAGTCATCTATGAGTAAATCCTGCACTCCTTCCGGCAACAGCACTTTCCGTAGTTTCATCGTTCTCCTCCTTTATCATATTACATGATTCAAATTTAATTTAAATCACAGCTTCAAGTTTTCTGCTTTCCAAAATATTTATATATTACGCGCTCATTACGGTTTAAAATTTTGATGACCTTTAGTTATTTGCCTGTCCAGCAAACAGCTAGGAAAGGAAAATTGCACGCTATTTGCGGCGGCTTTGCCTACTCCCTTCGATCATGCAAATTGAGTTAGGACATAAAAAAACCCCCGCCTCCCAGCCTTTTAAGCCAGAGGACGAGAGTTATACTCACGTGTTCCCACCTCTTTTTATCAGCACCTCACAGTGCCGACCTCTTCAAGTACGACAGGAAACAGTTTCCTGATTATACTCTAGCACTATAACGGGTGCGAATTTTTCCGATGCAGCCTACTTCCCACAAGGTTTCAGTGCATAGCTCAGAGATGTGTTCAAAGTATTTTCTTATGCCCCTCTCACCAAACGGGAACTCTCTGTAAAAGAATATATACCTTTACTATTTCTCATCAACGCAATTTATTTCAAAATATTCTATTAATTTAATATGTTAGACTATTGCAATGTGTTTGTCAACAGATTTTTCTATTTGTTTTTTTATTTGTTGTCTCCCATAAAGTGCCGAAACAAAAACGTTCCCGTGTCTTGCCCGCATCCTGCAGCCCACTATATTATGCAGTATACATCTCCATCTACCCTTATTTCATATATATAAGTGCTGTGCTTCGA
>DASRMO010000100.1:0-7998 GCA_035647895.1 Clostridia bacterium | reverse complement strand
ACCTTAAACTACTCCGTAGGAACATAGACAGGAGTACCCTTGGGTGCAACCTTAAACTACTCCGTAGGAACATAGGCAGGAGTGCCCTTGGGTGCAACACAAATTCATGCAAATCGGGTTCGCAGTCTCATAACTCAAATTTGTTTATTCCCTTTGGTCATACAAATTTGGCCCCTATGGGCACTCCTGTCATAAACCTTTTTTGGGGGTTGTTATTCGTTGCATTTGACCTACCAACGATTTGTTCCACAAATCGGGTTAGGTCATAAAGATCATAAATAAAGTAGCGATATTGTTATACCACTACTTCTATATTTTATAGTAAAATCCTATTATTTTTTTAGAAAATCGCTTTTTCTTATACATTCATCCAATTCATTCGTTGTCTCAACTAATTTAATTTGATTGGCAAACAATTTATTCTGGAGGTCATTAATCAGAGCTTGTGCTTTTTCCAAATCATCTTCCTTTTCCAATAATTCTTTCTTCAACAAGCAAATTTGCTCGTCTTCTTGCAGGTCGGTTCCAATTTCCTCTATTTTTTTCTCAAGCTCAGAATATGCTCTGTCTTTTTCATTTAATTCACTATTGAGAGTCTCTATATGCTTTTCCAGTTCCATAATTTCTTGCTGAGGTTGCTGCCTTTCTTTCTCTATCTCATCAAGACTATCTCTCGTCTTTATATATTGATCCGCAATATTAATACAGGTTAATACAGCCATCATCGATGTACTGAGTTTTTTATTGGCTTTGGCTATATCTTCCATCTTATCATCTACAAAGCTGCTCACCTTTAACAAATATTCCTTAGGCTCAGCACCAACAACAGAATATTCCTGGCCATTTATTTTAACTGTCACTTTGTTTTTTTGCTCCATTCTCAGAACAGCCCCCTTTATAAAAGAAATACCGGAAAGGCAGAATCATCTGCCCTTACTCAGATTACATATATTTTCTCCATATATTTTAAATTTCCTGCCTAAGACCTCAACTTTCCTCCAAGTTTTTCACTTATTTCATCTAAAATATTGCTATGAACGGTATTTGCTTCCTCATCGGTTAAAGTACGTTCTTTATCTCTATAGGTAATAGTATACGCAATGTTTCTTAAACCCTCTTCAATTTGTTCACCTTCATAAACATCAAACAATTTAAAACTTTCTAATATATCTCCGCCCTTATATTTAATGATATCTTCAATCTGTTTTACCAATACGGTCTTATCTAATACAACAGCAAAGTCCCTGGTTATTGACGGATACTTAGCCAAGGGTTCATATGTTTTTTCCATCTGTGTAAATTTCAGTATGATGTTGAAATCTAATTCCCCGCAATAACATCTTTGATTTAGATCATAATTTTCTGTCACTATGGGATGCAATTCTCCGATGGTTCCTAAAATCCTATCACCAACGATAATATTAGCACATCTGCCCGGATGGTAAGTTGAATTATTTTTTTCTACAGTAAATTCATATTCGCGGATCCCTAAATTGTCCAATAATGTTTCTATAGCACCTTTTAATGTGAAAAAATCTTCTTCCCCGTACATAGCCATCACCAGATTGGGAATTTCATATGGCAATTCTTCCTCCGACTCCATTCTTGGGATAAAAATTTGTCCGATTTCAAAAGCTCTCAAATCATTGACTTTATGATTAATATTTCTAGCTGCAACCTCTAATATATTCGGAAGTAGGCTGGTACGCATAACGCCGGTTTCATCCCCAAGGGGGTTTATGAGCCTTATCATATCTCTTTTCGTACTATCTTTGCCAAGATTTATCATATCGACAGCCTTTGGGCTGATAAAAGAATATGTCAGGATTTCATTAAAGCCCATTCCATTTAAAAGATCTCTTACAATATCCTCTACAATTTGATTATCGGGTTTCCCCCCTACCGATATATCCCCTTTAACCATAGTAGGAGGTATTTTATCATATCCGAAAATTCTGGCTACTTCTTCGGCAAAATCTGCCTCCATTAAGAGGTCCATCCTATAGGTGGGCACTGTTATTTCAATGATATCCCTCAAATCTTTTGAATTTAATTCCAACCTTCTAAAGATGTCCAGCATTTCTTCGTTACTTAAGGAAATCCCAAGAAGGTCATTTATCTTTTCTGGCCTGATGATTACCTTGTGAGGTTCTATCTTTTCCGGATAAGCGTCAACTGCCCCTTCCAACACCTCTCCCGCACCTAATTGCACGATCAATTGACATGCCCTATCGGCAGCTAACCGGGCTATATTAGGGTCTACACCTTTTTCAAATCTTGATGAAGCTTCTGTTCTGAGGGATAAATTTTTGGAAGTTAATCTTGTAGTATTTGCATCAAAATTGGCAGACTCCAATAAAATCATATCGGTATCCTCTACCACTTCCGAGTGCTCCCCGCCCATTACCCCCGCAATAGCCAGTGATTTTTTTGCATCGGCAATTATAGTCATGGAAGTGTTTAATTTTCTTTTTACGCCGTCGAGGGTTGTAAGAAATTCATCGTTTTCGGCTTTCCTCACTATAATTTTATTTCCTTCAATACAGGATATATCAAATGCATGTAGGGGTTGGCCGTACTCCAACATCACATAGTTAGTGATATCCACTATATTATTGATTGGACGGACCCCGGCGCCGATCAATCTCTGCTGCATCCATTGGGGGGAAGAATCTATCTTTATATTTTTAATAACTCTTGCAACATACCTAGCACAGCCTTCCGTATCTTCTATTTCCACCGAAACATAATCATCGGCTTTGTCTTCTACCTCTTTTACTTCTATTTCGGGATAATTTACCTTTCCGTCCAATGTGGCCCCCGCTTCCCTGGCTATGCCTATAATACTCAAACAATCGGGCCTGTTTGAAGTAATTTCGAATTCAATTATCTCGTCTTTTAAATTAAGAATTTTAACGGCGTCTTCCCCCGGGGGATAGGCTTTATCCAATATCCAAATTCCACCCCTAATTTTTTCGGGAATCACAGCCGTTGGAATACCTAACTCTTTAGCGGAACAAAGCATTCCCTCCGAAATTTCTCCTCTGATTTTTCCTCTCTTTATTTTTAATTCTCCCGGCAATACCGAACCATGAACTGCAACGGGAACATAATCGCCCTCATTGACATTATCCGCTCCTGTTATAATTTGAAGTTTTTCCTCTCCTACATCTACCTGGCAGATGAACAATTTATCCGCATTGGGATGTTGTATAACAGTTTCAATTCTACCTATTACAACATTTTTAATATCGTTTCCCAATATTTTGATCTCTTCTACCATTGTTCCGGACATTGTCATCTTATCTGCAAATTCATTGATATCCATATCAATATCTATATAATCTCTGAGCCAATTTATCGGTACATACACGACTAAAACCTCCATTTCTACATATTATATCTCATTTAATGTTTTGTTTAATATAATTCGAAATTATGACGCATTGGTCTAACCACAAGGGACAGTCCCCCTGGCTTCTAAGAGGGCAGACACACGGGTCTGCCCCTACTACCTTGACGCAGGCAGACACACGGGTCTGCCCCTACTACCTAGAGGCCGGATATCAGTTTGCCGGTATGCCTGGCCTTTTATAACTCCGGAACCCCGCCCCGCTGGTATTCTGGGTCTCAATTTCAGGGACGCAGGGCAGACACATGGGTCTGCCAATACTACCTTGACACAGGGCAGACACACGGGTCTGCCCCTACTACCTTGACGCAGGGCAGACACATGGGTCTGCCCCTACTACCTTGACGCAGGCAGACACATAGGTCTGCCCTTTATCAATGTTACACATTGTTTGTTGTCTGCCAAATTAAAATTGATTGATAAAACGCATATCGTTTTCAAATAATATACGAATATCATCGATTCCGTATTTTTGCATGGTCAAACGCTCAATTCCCATGCCGAATGCAAACCCGCTGTATATTTCAGAATCTATGCCGCAATTCTCGAGTACATTCGGATGAACCATCCCTGAACCCAAGACTTCAATCCAACCAACCCCTTTACATACGCCGCATCCCTTCCCCCCGCACTTAAAACATGTTGCATCAACCTCCGCGCTGGGTTCCGTGAACGGAAAGTTATGGGGCCTGAATTTCATTTGGGTGTCGGGCCCGAAGAAATGTTTCGCAAATACCTCTAACGTACCCTTTAAATCGCCCATAGTTATACCTTTATCCACTACAAGGCCTTCAATCTGATGGAACATGGGGGAGTGAGTAGCATCCGGGGTATCATTTCTGAAACAACGCCCTAGGGAAACAATTCTTATAGGAGGTTTGGTTTTTTCCATGACTCTGACCTGTACCGGTGATGTCTGTGTCCTCAAAATTACATTTTTATTTATATAAAAGGTGTCACTCATATCCCTGGACGGATGATTTTGAGGTGCATTTAAAGCATCAAAATTATAATATACCGTTTCTACCTCCGGCCCTTCCACAACCTCAAATCCCATGCTTATAAATATCTTCTTTAAATCATCCATAGCCTGTGTGAGGGGGTGCCTCCGCCCCGTCCTTATTTTTTTCCCGGGCATTGTAACATCAATCGCCTCGGATTGTAATTTTTTTTCTAATTCCCTGTCCTTGATAGCCTCCCGGGCCTCTTCCAATGTATTTTCTATGTTTTCTCTGACTATATTAGCCATCTTTCCTATTAGGGGACGTTCTTCCGCACTTAAGGCTCCCATACCCCTCAATATTTTGGTCAATTCGCCTTTTTTGCCTAAATAATGGACCCTGGCTTTTTCCAAAATATCCATAGAATCAGCCTCGTTAATTTTTGATATGGCCCTCTCTTTCAATTCTTTCAGTTTTTCTTCCACAATGAGTCTCCTTTCCGATTCAATATATAAAAAAAGCCCCATCCCAAAAGGGACGAAGCCTCTACTCCGCGGTACCACCCTAATGACCTGCTGTAATCAATCAACAAGCCACTTTATAACATTAACGGTGTCAACCGATAAAACCTACAACCCCGATCAAGGATTCAGCTTTACAACTCCGGAGCGAACTTCTTCTATACTTATTTTAAGACAATTTCAGCCTGTGTTGCCTCTTCTCTTTTAAAATAGTTTATAGTTTACTTTTCTCCATCAGTGTTTTTATTTATTCAATTTATTCATCTATTATTAATTATCAATCGATAGTTTTTTATACATAATATAGGCCATAACGGAACCTGTCAACTCAAATAGTTTCCAAAATATATCGCGAGTTTTCATTGTTCCACTTCCCTTCTTTTAAGCCACTGTATACATATTATAGCATAGCTTAAAATTCGAAACAAGGTGGGTTTATACAAAGAAATGGAATTATTTAAATATTTTTACTTCTTCATTTTAAATACCTATCCTCAACAGCTTTGTATATTAAAATACCGGCAGCTATGGCTGCATTTAGGGACTCTACCTTGCCTAAAATAGGGATCATAACCTTTTCATCTACAACAGACAATATCCTTTTATCAATTCCATTTGCCTCATTACCGATTACTATACCGATGTTTTCGTCATAATTAATATCAACATAGATTTTGTCAGTGTCCAAATCCGCTGCTATTAATTTTACATTCTTTTCTTTCAGATATTTTATCCACGTATCATCTTCACATTGTATAATGGGCAAATAAAATACGGCCCCCATTGTAGCCCTAAGGACCTTATCATTATAAGGGTCGACGCTTCCTTTTGTCACTATTAAAGCATCAACCTCGGCGCCTTCGGATGTGCGTATAATTGTTCCCATATTTCCGGGATCCTGTATTCTATCTAATATAACAAAAAATAATTTTTTATCATCTCTTAACTCTAAATCTTCTAAAGTTATATTCTTCATATTAACTACGGCCATAATGCCCTGAGGGCTTTCGGTAGCAGCTAACTTATTAAATAATTTATCAGATACCTCATAAATAGTATAATCTTTTTCAGAAATCCTGTTCAGCAAATCCGTACCGTTTCGAACCCTATGCAGATCCTTGCTGTAAACAATATATTCGATATCCACATTGTGCCTTAAACATTCATCAACTATTCTCACTCCCTCAACTATAAACTGTAAATTTTTCGTTCTCTGTTTTTTGAGTCGAAGTGATTTTATATATTTAATTATTGCATTGTTTTCACTGCTGATCAATTTTGCCTTCATTTAATCACCGAATTTATTTTGATACTTATTGTCCAACTGTTTGACCATCCAACTATGCGTTTAATTTTTGCTTCGCTATCTCAGCTAATTGGGCAAAACCTTCTTTGTCATAAATGGCCATTTCCGATAACATTTTTCTATTCATTTCAATACCCGATAACCGCAAACCATTCATAAATCTTGAATAAGATATGCCATTTAACCTAGCGGCGGCATTTATCCTCGTAATCCAGAGTTTCCTAAAATCCCTTTTCTTTAGTTTTCTGCCTATATATGCATTATCTAATGCCTTCATAACAAATTGGTTAGCAGGCCTATATAATTTGCTTCTGCCGCCTCTGAAACCCTTTGCTAACTTTAAAACTTTTTTATGTCTCTTGTGAGCCGTCTTCCCGGTTTTTACTCTAGCCATTATTGTTACCTCCTTCTTTTCTGCATCTATTTATATGGTAATAATTGTGCAATTCTGCTTTGATCGCCCTTGGACACCAAACCGGGCCTTCTGAGTTTTCTTTTTCTCTTGGGTGACTTTTTAGTCAAGATATGGCTTCTGTAAGCCTTACCTCTTTTAAGTTTACCTGTGGCTGTTTTCTTAAATCTTTTTGCCGCTCCTCTGTGAGTCTTCATTTTTGGCATATATATTTCCTCCCCTCAAATTATGCGTTTTTTGGAGCTAGAATCATAATCAACTGTCTTCCTTCCAGTCTTGCTTCCCTTTCCACGGCACCTACTTCATCCAATAGAGCAGCAAATTCTCTGATTACGCTTTGACCTTTGCTCGTATTGCTGAGTTCTCTACCTCTGAATCTTAAGGAAACTTTAACCTTATCTCCATTTTTTAAAAATCTGCCGGCTTGATTCGCTTTAACATTCAAATCATGAGCCTCAATATTTGCACTCAATCTTATTTCTTTAACATCCACTACTTTTTGATTTTTTCTTGCTTCCTTTTCTCTTTTTGCCGTCTCATACTTGTACTTGCCATAGTCCATAATTTTACAGACAGGCGGTTTTGCCTTAGGTGCAATCTTTACCAGATCCAAATTTCTACTGTTTGCAATCTTCTGTGCTTCCCTGGCCGACATAATTCCTAATTGCTCGCCATCCGGATCGATTAGCCTTATTTCCTTATCCCTGATATCCTCGTTAATTTGCTGATCATTAATTTCTTTAATAGTCTGACACCTCCCCTATTTTTTAAAAACATTATATTACTCAAATAACTTTTACGGTGCTTATACATGCATATTTTTATGCAAAAATATAGCGGATAGTTGGACTATCCGCATAATTTCAATATAATTGCAAAATGCAAAATAATTGATACAATCACCATATTAACCCAACTAGCCGGAGCTGTAAGGTGAGAAGCGGATATCTTCTACTTCATTTACTTATACAGTCTACCAATGTATAAACCTTTTGTCAACACATATTCTAATAATTATATTGTATTTTTTTTCTGTATTTTTGTATTTATACCAATTATGTTTACCTTCATTTTGGGTAAGCTAACATCAAAGACTACAAAAAGGTTGGTGACTATATGAAAAAGAAAATAGTTAAGTTTGCTCTCTATACATTTATAACACTAACTGCTATATCGAGTGTTGCACAATTTGCAAATTTTCAATTTAGCAATGTATTTATATCGAAAAATAATATGTTAATTTTGGGCATAACTATCTTGCTATTTATCTATTATACGAGATTAAATAAAAATCCACAATATGCACATGCAACCTTAAACACAGAAAAAAAGGATAAAGAACAAAATCCTAATGAATTTTTCACTAAACCGAAAACCACCTTTCAGGATGTTGCCGGGCTGGAGGG
>DASRMO010000099.1:0-6604 GCA_035647895.1 Clostridia bacterium | reverse complement strand
AGACAGGTTTTTCTAATAAAAATCTTTTTAAAGGAGTTATTGCCTCAAATGTTCTACTCTCTCTTCTTTGCTCAGTATATTTGTTATTCTAATGCCGAAATTTTCATTTATTATAACTACTTCACCCCGGGCAATCAGTTTGCCGTTTATATAGATTTCTAATGATTCGTCGGCTAGCTTTTCAAGTTCTACTACAGTTCCATTTCTAAAGGCTAATATATCTTTTATGGTCTTCTTTGTCTTGCCTAAAACTACGCTAAACTCCAGCGGCACATCTAAAATCATATCAAGATTCCTTGGCGGCTTACGATTGCCTTGATTTGGATTTAATTTTTCAAATAAAGGTTTTTGAACCATTACTTTCTTTCCCGGAACCCCTTGCGTTTCTTGTATCTCTTCAGGCTCAGGCTCCGGTTTTTCCCCTTCATCTTCATTTACTTCGGCATCCTCATTTTCATATTCCTCTGCCTGTGACTCCTTTCCAAGTAAAGCATCAATCTCCTCTTGCGACAAAAAATTTTCACCCATTATTCAACATCCTCTTCTATGAATTGTAATATCTCAACAGCTAATTTATTATCAACCTGTCCCGGTTTAATGAGGAAATGTAATCTATCTTCTATGTACATTTCCAAAGGCTCATCTATGCGTTTGTCCAACCGGACTATATCGCCCATTTCTAAATGTAAAAAATCTTCTACTGTCAATATTTCTTTTCCTAAGTTAACTTGTAAATTTACTGCTGAAGATCTTATACTCTCTGCTAATTTCTTCTTATTATCTTCATCTTCATCGTCTTCTATATCAAAGTCAAACCAGTTTTTCATACTGAGTTTATCTGTTATGTCCTCAAAAAACATATATGGGATACAAATATTCATTAAACTTTTATTTTTCAATACTTCAACTGCAAAGCTTGCAAGAATAATTGGCTCATTTGGAGACATGTTTTGCACCATCTGAGGATTTGTTACAAGACTATCAAGTCTGGTGCCTAATTCAATAACATCACTCCATGCAAGTTCAAAAGCCTTGACCAATTCTATAATAACTTCCTCTAATACACTTAATTCAATGTCGGTAAATGATCCTATTTTTCTGACATTTTTATTATAGGCACTATCGGCCCCTCCTAAAATAAGGTCAATAGCTTGTACACAAAATTGAGGATTTATTTCAATAATTTGTATGCCTTTAAACTGCTTTGTTTGAAATAGCCCTAGCAGCGTCGGGTTTGGTATAGAGTGCATAAATTCATCAAAACTAACCTGTTCAATGGCTCCTATTTTTATTTCTACATTTGTATGTATCAGGTTGGAAACTGTATTTCCGGCCATTTTAGAAAAATTTTCAAATATCATATATAATGTGTTTATATATTCCTTTGAAAGCTTTATCGGACTTCTAAAATCATAGGTTTTAACTTTATCTTTTTCCTCTTCTTCTTTTATATCTTCAAGGTCTAAGCTCCCGGTATTAAGTGCATCTAATAAAGAATCTACCTCTTGTTGTGACAGTACTTGATTCAATTAAATCCCCCATTTTTTAAACTTCTATTTTAAGGCTTCTATAATTATATCGACAATTTTAAAGATTTATTTAATAGTAAAATCAATGTTATACAGCAATTTATTTCCTATTTCCTTGTAAACGGGTTGCTATTTCATCTATCTTCCTGAGCCTATGATTTACCCCCGATTTGCTTATAGTGGGATTTAACATCTGCCCCAGTTCTTTTAAGCTTGCATCCCGGCATTTTAATCTCAGCTCCGCAACTTCACGTAAATTTGCAGGCAGGTATCCTAACCCCACCGTATTTTCAATATATTCTATATTTGCAATCTGCCTGATAGACGCATTTACAATCTTGCCGAGATTGGCGGTTTCGCAATTGACAATACGATTGACATCATTTCTCATCTGTTTATAAATTCTGATATTCTCCAGATTTAACAGTGCATTATGTGCTCCTATGATGTTCAATAAATCTACTATTTGATCTCCTTCTTTTAAATACACGACATAATTTCCCTTGCGCTCTATTATCTTTGATTTTAATCCGAAGCTGTTTATCAGATCTCTCAAAGATTCGCTATAGGTCAAGCTGTGGCTGACAAATTCCAAATGATAGGTTTTTTCCGGATCGCTTACGGAACCGCCCCCCAAAAAAGCGCCCCGCAAGTATGCCCTCTTACAACATCTTTTTTCTAATAATTTAGCGGGAATTTCATATGAAATATCGAAAAAATTGGTCTCTTGTTTTAATATCCCAACCTTTTTTAGAATATTGCCGCTCCCCATCTTGTCGGTTACAATCATCAAATAATAGTTTTTTTTCTTCAATCCGGAGCCTTTCCTCATCATCACTTTGATGTTTATATTAAATAATGTTTTAAATAACCTGAACAGTTTTCTCGCAACCGCCGGATTTTCTGTAATCAATTTTATATTTAATTTTTGTTCCCCGCCTATCAGCTGCAGGGTCCCGCCCATTCTGACCAAAGCTGCTAACTCCGCCAATTGACAACAGGGATCTTGGGAATAAACCCTGGCGAGCTCCCCCTTGGTTGTAGATGAAAATGACATAAAACCACCTCCCCGTGACGATTGTTAAACAGTTGTTCAGATTTTCTTTATGAGCTCTTTCTTATAAAAATAATTGATTATGCGGCTTCTATCATTTGCAACCTTCCATTGAAATACTAAATCGACAATAATTTTCGATAATTTAACCGCATCATGCCTCACATAATCTTTTTTGATATCTATTAAATCCTCCGTTATTAATTTGATACCCTTCGCCTTTAACTTTTCTCTATCCTCATGCATCAGTTTTATGACTTCCGCACCCTCCATCTTATATTTTTCTCCTACAGTATCACTGATAGTACCCGTATTCACTATAACATAATCAATCAAGGCATCGGGCCAATGCCTCAGCAGGGCATCCACATGGTCATAGACCGTGTAACCGTCCGTTTCACCCGGCTGTGTCATTACATTAGTAATATAAACCTTAGGCGCCTTAGTTCTGTTTAAGCTTTCCTTTATATTTTTCACGAGTAGATTAGGAATTACGCTGGTGTACAAACTGCCCGGCCCTAACAGTACCAAATCCGCATTTTCTATGGCATCTACCGCCTCTTTAATGGCTCCGGCGTCCTTCGGTTTAATAAATATGTTTTCTATTGGGCTATTCATTTCCAAACTTTTTACAGGTATATTAGACTCCCCTTTGATGACAGTCCCATTTTTAAGCTTGGCATATAGAGTTATGTCTTTAAGAGTGACAGGTAAGACCTTACCCGTTACTGCCAAAACATCACTTATTTTTTTTATGGCTTCCTCAAAGTTGTCACTTATATCATTCATAGAAGCAATCAATAAATTTCCGAAATTCTGCCCCTTTAAATCGCCTTCTTTAAATCTATGTTGTAAAAGTTGTTCCATGGTAGGTTCCATGTCCGCCAGTGCGAGTATACAGTTCCTTATATCCCCCGGCGGTAACATCCCTAAATCCTCTCTCAGTTTTCCCGAACCGCCTCCGTCATCCGCAACGGTTACAATAGCTGTGATATTGGAAGTAAAAAGCTTTAACCCCCTGAGCAATACGGATGAGCCGGTTCCTCCTCCTATCACCACTATCTTAGGCCCCCGTGACAAAATTTTTTTATCGTATATCCTCCTGTTCAAATTATTGTTGCCATTTTTTCCCGTCAATGTAGATGTATATGTAAAGTCTAAAGTTGAAATAATTTCCTGTCTCAGAGAAAAAAACAATAATTCTAATCCTATCAATCCTATCAATATGCTTGCCCAACCGCTATTGATTATATTAAATTTATATAAATAATACGATACTGAGACAGATATTAAAAATACTCCTGCTAATCCCGCTATAAGCCATCTTTTAGTTTTAAGTTCAGATTTTAACCAATGAACGGGTTTCATTGCCCCTATCCTTCCCTTCCCATATATGGACTGACATCCCGATTACTTATGAGTACCCTATATCCTTTTTCTTTAAGATAATTGTAAAGTATGTGAGCAATAGTGACGGATCTATGTCTCCCTCCCGTACAGCCAACAGCAATAACTAATCTATTTTTCCCCTCTTTTATATAATGGGGAATCAAAAATTCTACCATATCGTTCAGCTTGTTTGAAAATTCTACACTGACAGGAGAATTCATGACATAGTTCCTGACTTTGACATCATTTCCGGTGAAATTTCTCAATTCTTCTACATAAAATGGATTAGGCAGAAATCTTACATCAAAAACCAGATCCGCATCTAAGGGTATACCATGTTTAAATCCGAAGGATATAATGGAAATGATTAAATTATCGGATATATTGCCGTCCACATAAATATTTTTTAATTCGTTTTTAAGCTGGGACGGTATGAGACCGGTGGTATCTATAATATTGGTTGCCCTCTGCTTCAAATATTTAAGTTTTTCCCTCTCCGAAGCTATCCCCTCACCGATAGAACCGTCGGCAAGCAACGGATGTGTTCTCCTGGTCTCTTTAAAACGTTTGATTAAAGTCGCATCGCTGGCATCTAAAAATAAAATTTCATATTTATAACCCAGCTTTTCCAAATCCTCTAAACTACTGGACAGATCATCAAAAAACATTCCTCCGCGAATATCAATAACCAGCGCTATCTTATCCAATGTTCCCTGTGATTGGTGACATAGCTCTGCGAATTTAGGAATTAATATAGGTGGGAGATTATCTATGCAGTAAAAACCGAAATCCTCCATATATTTAACAGCTTGGCTTTTCCCTGCTCCGGACAACCCCGTAATTATTACGAATCTCACCTTCATCCTCTCCTCTTGTGTAGAAGCAATCATTCACCCTGCAATTATATGAGCTCAATCTATTCTCCTATAATTTTAACTTCGGTCTTTAATTGTATCCCGAATTTAGATTTAACCGTCTTTTGAATCAATTCAATTAAATCCAAAACATCATTCGTAGTTGCATTATCTACATTTACGATAAACCCGCAATGGAGTTTCGATACTTTTGCCCCTCCTATTTTTTTCCCCTTTAAACCGCTGTCTTCTATTAATTTCCCGGCAAAATGCCCCGCCGGCCTTTTAAATACACTGCCACAGCTGGGTAAATGCAGAGGCTGCTTTGCTTTTCTAGTTTCCATTAAATCTTTTGTTGTTTTAGCTATCTCTTCATAATTGCCTTTTTCAAACTCCATTTTAACTTCTAACACTATATAATTTTTAACCTGAATCATACTTGTACGATACCCGAATTCCAATTCTTCCGATGAAAGATTTATTATTTCACCTTCCGTATTCAATGCCTTGACACTTTTTATTATATCTTTCATCTCTCCGCCATAGGCACCGGCATTCATAGTTGTAGCCCCGCCTAAGGTGCCCGGTATCCCGCCGGCAAATTCAAAGCCTTTTAAACTTTTCTCCATTATTTTTTCGGATAATTCCGACAACGATACGCCGGCTTGTGCAATCACATCGTTTCCGTCAATAGTTATTTTCGCAAATTTATCTCCAAGTTTAACAACTACACATCTCATGCCTTTATCGCTCACTAAGAGATTACTGCCCTTTCCCATGACGAAATACGGCACATCGTTTTCTTTGCAAATTTTAATGACCGATTGAATTTCTGTTATTGATTGCGGCATTACTATAATATCCGCCAACCCGCCGGTCTTTATGGTTGTATAGTTTTTCATAGGTTCGTCGAGCAAAACCGCATCCCCGGGAATTGCTTCGGTCAATTTGTTATATATCCTTATTTTATCCATTGAGTACACCTCTGCTATTTAGTATATGCCAATTACAGCTACTATTGTCCCCAATTATTTGGTTTAAAGTATACACTTTTTAATCCAACGGGTCAATGAGGGCAAACTATGATCCTGTAAATAATTTAAAATGGAAAACAACCCCTCAACCAAAGTTTATTCCGGAATAAAGGAATTATTCTGATAGCAGTTATAGGATTTATTTTGATTAGATTCTTTATCAAAAAAGTCCCACAATTGGATGTAGAACTTTCCCTTCAATAATTATCAGAACCAGGTCCAGGGTTTCCTTTTGACAGGAAGGCCGGTAAATGTTATCCGCTCTTTTAATGTGGGGTGAATACAGGTGATTTTATAGGACCAAAGCGCTATCTGGTCCTTTATATTATCCTCTTTTAAATTATATCGCTGATCCCCATATATCGGATGCCCTATTGCGGAAAACTGTACACGGATTTGATGGGGCCTGCCCGTGCGTAAATTTATTTTTACCAAACTGAAATCTCCTACAGTGCTGATTATTTCATAGCCTAACACTGCATTTTTGGCTCCCTTGGTACCTTCTTCCACGGTAAACACCATATTTGTTTTATTATCCTTTAATAAATGATGTACTAGGATGTCCTTATTTTTATAGGGTTTTCCATGTATAACCGCCATATACTGTTTTTCAAATTCCCCCCTGCGTATCTGGTCAGATAATCTGGATGCCGCTTTTGAGGTTTTTGCAAAAACCATGACTCCCCCTACGGGCCTATCCAAACGGTGTACTAACCCGAGATAAACATTGCCTGGTTTATTATA
>DASRMO010000098.1:0-11180 GCA_035647895.1 Clostridia bacterium | reverse complement strand
AATTGCCGAATACAGTAACTATTGATAATATTAAACAGGGTATACAGATTGCAAGAAACCCCATCCTTTTATCCTACATTCCCAAGCTTAGAATTCCTTATAGGGGAATAGGTTCCGGCATAAAACGAATGATTGCCGAATGTAAATCCGCCGGTATCAGGGAGCCGGTTTTCATAGAAGATGTTAGTCTTCAAGAATTTAAAGTAATTTTTTATAGAACCTAGGCTTTCATAAACTACCAAGAAACCCCATCTCCCGGTACAGGTGATGGGGATATGTCATTTAATGACCTGGCGTATCCAGTCGCTTGATTTTAATCTCTTAAGAAAGGGCTTTCAAATCTAGTCTTTGATGTCACTTATAATACCGAAGGAAAAGAGTTTGATGGAGATTTGAGAATATAGGGAATTGGAAATCCGGGGAGCTGCCGGGTGAATTTTTGAGGGCTTCGGCAGATAGTCAGTTTTTATGCCCGGGGGGCAAATTTAAACAAAACGTCCCCTTGGCATTGAACTTCTACTAAGTAATGAGGAAAAAACATTCTGTTAAAAGGGGTGGTTTTGTGGTATAATATGTTTGGTCATACTTCAGTGACCCATGGGCCTGAGGCTATTTTGTCAGAAAAAAGAACCTTTTTTTATAAAAGTGGGTATAATATATATAAGAAATATTAATTAAAGGAGGGATAGGAATGGCAACATCATCCTTTAATAAGGACTTTACTTTAGATACTAAAAAGGCTGTGGAGTCATTCGAAAGAATAATTTCCACTCCGGTTAAGAGTTTAAAAATAAGTAAAGACTTATTGTCACCTGAGAAGGAAAGGCGAGGTGAAGACAAATTAAAACAAATGTTATCTCGCTAAAAAGATTGATAGAAATGAGTGACGAGAATAAAATACAGGAGCTCATTTCTATTTTTTATTGTGAAAAAGATAAAGATGTAGAAAATTTCTTAAAAGACAAATCAATAATATTTGAAAAATTAGGTAAAAGTAGGACCTATTTTATATATGATGAAAATGCAGAGGAATTTAATATACTAGCTTATTTTACCTTGGCTATGCAAGTTTTAAAAGTTCCGGAGGAATTATTATCAGGCCGGAAAACAAAGCTTTTAGATGGATATGGGTCCAAAATAAAAGGCGAGAAAATTACTGAATTCCCAACTATTTTAATTGGACAAATTGGTAAAAATGATTTATATAAGGAATTAATATCCGGGAAAGAAATAATGGAGTATTGTATCTTATTAGTATTAAGAGGACAAGCCACATTGGGTGGAAGAATTATTATGTTGGAATGCAAGGATATACCCTACATAATTAATTTATATGAAAAGTTTGGATTTCAAAAGTTAGAAAGAAATTACGAAGATGATGAATTTTTACAGATGATAAAAATACTTGATGCTGACGAAATAATTAATCCGGAAGAGGTCGGTTAACGTAATTTCAATAAAATATGCTACAATCCATCTATAAAAACAAAAAGGAATAGAAGTCAATTTTCATCTAACTTGGAGGTATTTTCATGGTTAAAATCCCTGACGATATTAGAAAAATAATTGAGGATTATTTAAAAGAATTAAGTTCAGAAATAAAAATAGATAAAGTTATTTTATTTGGTTCATATGCCAAAGGCAATCATGGGATCGACAGTGATATAGATCTTGCCATATTTTCGGATTCATTTAAAGACATGGATCGCATAGAAAGTATTAAGTATTTATTGAAAAAGGCCAGGAAATTTAGAGGAGTAGATTTACAACCAATTTCCTTTACTAATGAAGATTATAAAGAAAGGCTAGGAATTGTAGATGATGTTTTAAAAACAGGAATTGAATTATATGTGAATTAAGAACACAATAACCGGATTAGATCTTTAGCATAAAGAATATAAATTATACGATTTTAAGAATAGCTAGGGACATAAAGGGGTTGTCTCTTGGTGTTAATAGTTGTGTGTCACAACTCAATTATCAGTGTGAGTTTTAATAAAAAGCAAAATTAGTGTTATATGAAGCTTGTTGTTATACGGTCGAATTTAGCTGCCTTCTTAATTTAACATTGGTTAGATTAAATTCAGCCTATCTGAAACGGCTATAAAGAAAAATACCTGATAAGAACACAAAGAATGTAATGATAAAAACTAAGGCCGACCAATTAAACGTAATATTAAAATTCAATTCAAGACCATCCTCTCTGGTTTTGTTTGAAAATCTATTTACTATTAATATCTATATAAATCCATAAATGGGTGACTTGTTCAAGTCACCCATTCATTGGCAATAAATCTATGATATTATGGAGCTGCTCGCTAACCTGTAGCCGTTGTTTTGCTATAACCTGGTGGGGTATGATTGGGCGGATAAGTTCCAGCATGATACCCCACTGTTCGGTAATTGCCTGATGGAGGATTCCTATAGCTACCTGATGCAGATATTCCATATATATCTGTATCAAACTCAAGAGCTGAAGCTACAATTCCTACACCTTGACGCTCCAAAGTTGATAATGCAGACATATAGGGAATTCTATAGAATGGAGTTGGAAGCCAAACTCGGCTACCCGAGTCAAAATTAATGGTTTGGCCTGCACTTATGTTTGACTCATGACCTACTAATATAACTTGTCGCGGATTTATATCTGCTTGTTGTGAAGTTGTTTCTATACTAGAACGAGTATCCTCGTCTGGCCAAATTACCTTGGTGTTGTACATATCTTTCAATGCTGGTTCTGGTATGTGTTTCAATGCTTCTGGATATACGGTTTCTATCAATTCCCCAAAACTTATGTCGGTATTATATAAACTATTTAGCGTTTCAAGTTGTCTCTCATCGGCAACTGCTTTGAAATGTCCACCTTGGGATGCGGTAGTGTCTTGAGCAAAAGCAAATGGTGCTGTGAGTAACGATACGCAAAGCATTACAACTAAGATCATTATCTTTTTGCACTTCACTGTTGTTGCCTCCTTTTTTAAAAATTTTTTAATTTGCCTTACAGAAAATTCGGTTATTATCTCATTTGAATTACCGCCTTTTTTTGTCCAAAATTTTTTAAAATTGTCTTTTTGTAATTGTTGTTGTGTTAGGGGGAGTATTCTGGTCTGGCCAGGTTATCTTGGTGTTGTACATATTTTTTATTTCCTGTTCCTTTATATGTTCCAACGCCTTTGGATATACGGCCTCCATCAGTTCGCCAAAGCTTATATCAGTATTATACAGGTGGTTTAAACTTTCAAGCTGGTTTTCATCAGCAGCTGTCTGGAAATGCCCGTTACCAATAGCTGTAATTGAAAAGCTATCCAAGCTGAAGCTCATATTTGTATCTTCCAATGTCTCCAGTTCTCTGTATGATATAGCTTTAGGTAGTAGCTGCTGATTTTGCTCTTCGTTCTTGTCAGATTGCCGTTCAGACTTTAAAGGTTCCGTATCTTCCCTTAAGAGATGGACATCATCCAGGTCAGGAGTATTATCCGCTGCCAAAGCCGATACGGTTGCTCCGATGCCGCCAATTGCCAAGACTGCTACAACAGCAAAAACTGTAATATGCTTCTTCATTTTCTTAACATTTAACAACATGGTTAATCTTCTTTCAATGTGCTTTTTGCTTTCGCATAGAGAAGAACAAAAAGCCGTATTCATGCCGGAATAGTTATCCAGCGTGTTCAAAATGGCTTTGCCATAGAGTTTTCTTTCTTCGTGAGACATTTCTGTTGCTAATGCCTCGTCGCAGGCTAACTCGCCCCATGTGTTTACATTCTTACGTAGAACATGCGCCAAAGGATTAAACCAATGCAGCGTTCCCGCAAGCAGGGCAAACATTTTTACCCATAAATCTTTTCGTTTCAGGTGCATAAGTTCATGAGTTAAGATCAACTTCAAATCAATTTCTGATATGCTGGAAGTTGGTAATATTATCATGGGACGGCACAACCCCACAAGCATAGGGCTTGTTATTTTAGAGTTCATCATAAGTTTTATATCACCGTGGATACCTAACCTCGCTTTGCCTGAGGAAAGCAGTGCGGCTGCGGTATCTGCCGGTGTGGGAATACTGTTTTTCCGAAGCTGTTTGCTAAATCTGCGGTAGCAATAGGAATGCCATGCGGCAAACACCATTGCTCCCACAAGCCAAATAAGCAAAGCAGCTTTCATCAATTCAACTGTCAAATGCTTCTCCATCATATCTGCAACCACAAAACCTTTTGCCCCTGACACTGTCGAGATAGCCATAAGCGGTGTTCTAGAAGAATGGCTTGGAGTTATTGTTTGAGGCAAAACAGAAGAAACCTTTCCCACAATAAAGCAAACAGGCAAGAGAAAAAATGCGATTGCCATTTTCCCAATTCCGTATTGCCATTTGGCATTAAATGTTTTAGCTGTCACAGGTCGAAGAAGCAACATCAATCCAACAACCGCACTTCCCGCAATAGACATGGCAAGAAGATTTGAAAACAGATTATTCATTTTCCACACCTGCCTTTTCTTCAAACCAGTACCTCAATTCAGCTATTTCATCCTTTGTCAGTTCTTTGCCGTCATAGAGTGTTGCTAGAAAATTTTTAATCGAACCTTCATATAGAGTTTCTAGCAGGTTTTTTGCTTCTTGACTCCGGTATTGTTCCGGTGACATGCAAGGCTTGTAGATATTTGTACGACCTTGCTGCCCGGTGATAATCAGGACGCTTTTTTCAACTAGTCGTGCCAGAAAGGTTGCCATTGTTTGCCCTTTCCATTTCTTCCCCTTATCCCGTGCAAAAATCTCAAGCAGTTCGCCGGAAGTAATGGGATGATCGGAAGCCCAGATAATCTCCATCACTTCCATTTCCGTGTCTGATAGTTTTTGAAAATTGGTCATGGTGTACACCCTCCGTTCATTGCCACACGTCTGCGACAATTTCACTACATCCGCGTAGTGACTTTAGCTTACTACAACGCAGTAGTGATGTCAAGTGATATTTTAAAAATATTTTTTGCTTTTTTTATGTCTTTAAAAAGCAAGCGGTGATTTTGTTATTTCGATGACAAAAGAAAACATACTTAAATTGTCAATATAATTGTTAAACTCTACATAAAAATATAGTATAATCCGGTTAGGGAATGAGGGAAATGGATAGAAAAACTCGGCAATATTATTTCAAAATACAAACAAGAAACCCCATCTCCCGGTACAGGTGATGGGGATATGTCATTTAATGACCTGGCGTATCCAGTCGCTTGATTTTAATCTTTTCATCGAAAATGCCGTTTTAGTTATCTCTTCCAAGACAAGCATCAAAACTACCATCTCTATCGGGAGCTTCAATACAAAAGAACCCAGAAATGCCAAGGGCACTCCTATACACCACATAGTCAAGGTTTCTATTTTAAGGGCATAACCCGTATCGCCGCCGCCCCTTAAAATTCCTACAATAATAACCGCACTGATTAATTTTATAACTATTGTAGCAGACATAATATATAATATCCTCAATGCACTTCTGTATACTTCCTCGGAAATATTAAAAAAGGAAAGTATAGTAGGAGTGGTGAGGGCAAGTATAATTCCCGTCAAAATCCCTGAGATTACAGAAAGTTTTAAAAAACGCCTGCTGTAAAGCTGCCCTTCTTCTATATTGCCGGCTCCGACCTGATTCCCTATCATCACCGCGGCACTGTGAGCGATACCGAAGGTAAACACCATGAAGACGTTTTGAACCGTGGTCGTAATCTGTATTGCGGCCATAGCCTGTGTTCCTAAATAGCCGTAGGCGATGGCATAGATCACCATAGCCAGTGCCCAAAATATATCATTTATAACGACGGGGATAATAGTTCTTGCGGCTTTCCGTACAAAGTTCCTGCTGATGTCGGTCATCCGTTTCCATTTGGCAGCTAAAACTCCTTTTTTGGCATATATATATGATACCAAGACCACGGCTTCAACTATCCTGGCTATAAGGGTGGCGATAGCCGCGCCTTTTACACCCATCGCGGGAAAGCCCAAATGACCGAATATAAAAATATAATTTAATGTTGCATTCGTTATCAGTGCTATAACACTGACCAACATGGGTGGGACAGCATCTTCAATACATCGGGACGACACTCCATAAGCGAAAGATATACCGGTAAAGATATAGCTTATAGAAATTATTTTTAAATAATCGACACCTAATTCTATTACATAGGGGTCCCTGTTAAACAGCTTTATTATTGTCTGCGGTATTAAAAGCGCTATTATTGTGAAAAGAATTGAGGAAAATATACTGGCAATGAGGCTGAGCCCCAGGGTTTTTTGTATATATTCTTCATTTTTTTGTCCCCAATATTGGGATATAAATACTCCGGCACCGCTGGTTAAACCGATTATCAGGAGATTAAACAAAAAAAAGTATTGGTTTGCAATTCCTACGGCTGCAATTTCTATCTCTCCTAATTTTCCTATCATAATGGTGTCTATCATATTTATAGAGGTTGTAATTAAATTTTGTATAACAATCGGTATTGCTAATTTTAACAGTGTACCGTAAAAGTTTGATTGGTCTGTTTTTTCAATCTGTAGATTTTTCGTCATGGTTACATTACCTTTCATATCGGAGCACTAGCTGAGGTGTTTCTGTTGCTTTGTATCCTAAAATATTATATCATAAAAGCACTATATATGTTTTGTATAGTTAATTGAATATTCTGCCGGTTTCATAAAACTAAAAAAGAGGGAAACTGAATAGTTTGTAGAAATTGAGTATACCGGTACAAAAATGATACGTCAGTATACAGGGGCATAATAATGAAATTAAAAATAGCGGACATAAAATATGGTAATTCAGGTTTCAGGATTGTTTTAAAATAAAGTTGGGTTATAATTATTTCCGAAGAGAGGGGTATTCATATGAATGAACAATTAAAAGAGATGGGCTTGCGTCTGTCAATGCTCAGGGAATCAACGGGTTTTGAACCCGAGAAAATAGCGGAGATGTTGGAAATCCCGGTTGCGGATTATTTGCTTTATGAGGCCGGTGAAAATGATTTCTCTTTCAGTTTTTTGTATAATGTTGCAGATATTTTGGGTGTTGATGTGTTGGATATTATCAGCGGAGAGACACCTAAACTTTCAACTTGTTGTGTTGTCAGAGCAGGCGGGGGATATGATATTAATCGCCGAAAGGCCTATGATTATAAACATTTGGCTTTTACTTTCCGTAATAAAAAAGCGGAGCCTCTTCTGGTTACTGTTGAGCCCAATGCCAATGTAATACCGGAGCTTTATTCTCACGAAGGTCAGGAATTTAATTATTTGCTTTCCGGCTGCATGGAGCTTTACCTCGGAGAAATGGTTTATACCCTGGGTGAAGGCGACAGCATTTATTTTGATTCCTCAGTTCCCCATGCTATGAAGGCTCATGGTGGGAAACCGGCCAAATTTTTAGCAGTTGTAATGAAATAAGGGGGCGAACATCTATGCTTATTTATGAAAAATATATCGGTCGAAATCGTGATGACTATGCTACTTTAGAAGATTTATATAGAAACTTTTCCATTCAATGCCCGGAAGATTTCAATTTTGCCTATGATGTTTTAGATAGATTGGCAATAGAAAAACCGGAAAAATTGGCAATGCTCTGGGTCAGTAAAAACGGGGAAGAAAAAGAAATCAGTTTTGCTGAAATGAAACGTTGGACGGATAAAACCGCAAATTATTTTAAATCATTGGGGATAAAAAAAGGCGATCTTGTCCTTCTGGTTTTAAAGAGAAGTTACTTGTTCTGGTATGCAATCTTGGCTCTTCACAAGATAGGAGCTGTTGCTGTCCAAGCAACTCATTTGTTGACCGCGAAGGACTATGTTTATCGTTGTCAGTCCGGTGGGATTAAGATGGCTGTTATTACCGGCGACGGCGATTGTACCGAGCATTTTGATGAAGCGCTTCCCAGTTGTTCGACAGTGGAAATCAAAGCAGTCACCGGGCATAAGGCAGCCGGGGAAGGCTGGCTCGATTTTGAGGCCGGGATAGAAGCCGCTTCTGAAAATTGGGAACGCCCTACGGGAGAGGAGGCTACCAAGTCTTCCGATATTATGATAATGGCATTTTCATCAGGCACTACGGGTTATCCCAAAATGGTGGCCCATGATCATACCTATCCCTTTGGTCATATTGCGACCGGTGTTTTTTGGCACCGTGCCGAACCGGGGGGCCTACATTTTACTATTTCCGATACCGGTTGGCTGAAATCTCTCTGGGGAAAACTCTATGGGCAGTGGTTTGCGGAATCGGCAGTCTTTACTTATGATTTTGATGCCTTCAACGGCGCGGATATTTTAGAAAAGCTTGAAAAATATAGGGTTACTACATTTTGTGCTCCGCCGACCATATATAGATTTATGCTTAAAGAGGAAGTAGAAAAATATGATTTATCAGCTTTAAAACATTGTACTACAGCAGGAGAGGCCTTAAATCCCGAAGTCTATAATAAATGGAAAGAGGGAACAGGGCTCCGTATTTTTGAAGGGTTCGGACAATCCGAAATGACGCTCTGTTGTTCGACACTTTATCCTTGGGTTCAGCCGAAGCCGGGCTCGATGGGCCTTCCTACTCCGGGGTATAAACTGGTGATTGTGGATAATGATGGGGAAGAGGTCGATCCCGGGGTAACCGGTGAGATTTGCGTCAAGGCTGAAAGTCCGGAAAATAAATCAATGGGCTTGTTTATGGGTTATTATCGAGATGAAGACAGTACTAAGGAGTCTTGGTACGATGGTTTATATCATACCGGAGACACTGCCTATTGCGATGAATTGGGATTTTTGTGGTATGTTGGACGTAATGACGATATAATTAAATCTTCCGGTTATCGAATCGGCCCCTTTGAGGTTGAATCTGCGCTTGCCGAACATCCGGCCGTTTTGGAGTCGGCCGTAACAGGTGTACCCGATCCCATCAGAGGATTCAGTGTTAAAGCAACCGTGGTGCTTCTCAATGGTTATGAACCGTCCGAGGAACTCATCAAAGATTTACAGAACCATGTCAAAAAGACGACGGCACCTTATAAATATCCGAGGGTGATAGAATTTGTGGATGAACTGCCTAAAACCATCAGCGGCAAAATACGGCGGGTAGAGATAAGAGAAAAAGATTTAAAAAGAGAATAGAAATACATGCAGTTATATGTCATGTGTTGGAAAATGGGCCGGGGGATTATTCTTCCGGTTTTTCCCTTTTAAATAAATCGGTCGGTTCTATAATCAACTAAAAAACAAAACTTTTTCAATGATTTTAGCGATTTTTCATTATTCGACCGTAGGAGGCCGGCTATATGGGAAGGGTTTTATCATAAACATACTAATTGTATTGTATTTCAATATTTTCTGTGTTATATTAAACTTTAGAGTTACTTAATTATGATCTTGATACCTTTATTTTAAATAAATTGTACAACCAGGTCTTGATAGGTCCTGGACTTGTTTTTTTGGAATCTCACAGGAGGGCATGGATCATGGTTGATTGGAGATTGATAGGACAATATGTTTTATTATTTTTAGCTGACGGAGTAGCAGGTTATTTTCTACAGTTTGTAGGGTATACATTGGCAATCCATGCATTTAATAAAAGGCGAATCATTGTTAAAACCTTTTTCTTTATGACGATTATATTTACTGCATTTGCAATTTTGATAAGAAATATTCCATATATAAAATTTGGTTATCATACAATTTTCACTATTATCATATGCGTAATACTCAGCTGTAAAGTGTTTAAAACAGAGATATATCCTACAGTGCTCGCTGTACTTTTAACAGTAGTATCAATTCTTTTTTTTGAGGCATTAACATTCGGAATATTTACCACAATTTTGGGAAATGAAAATTTCAGTAAATTTTTTGTTAATGCCGAGACAATAACTGAATTGATATATAGGGCATTGCTGGGTATTCCCGCAAACATCCTTCTTCTAATTGAAATGTTTATGATATATAAGTATTATTTAAAAAAGGTTAAAGAGGATGGTTTGAACAGGGCAATCGGTAAAAACGATAATTTATAATAAATGTATCAAAAAACACCTTGATTTTAACAGGCAAGCCAAATGATAAAGAATGGGAAGAGATGAAGAAACATCGATAATTTTTGTTGCATTTCTCTCGAAAAATTGGTAAACTCTTACCGAGATAGTATTATGGCGAAATTGGATGGGCAGAAAAGTTTTCAAACAATAGTATAATATTAATAAAGGTTATATAAAACTTAGATGAATTACTAGAAAGAAGGGATAGACTTATGAAAGCGACTGAAGCAGTATTGGATCTTATAGGCAATACACCCATAATGAGCCTGAAAAAAATGACAGGCCTGAATATATATGCCAAGGCTGAATTCTTAAATCCCGGTGGAAGTATAAAGGATCGCGTGGCACAATTTATGATTGGGGAAGCCGAAAGACGGGGCAAGTTGAAACCCGGTATGACTATAATGGAACCGACATCGGGTAATACCGGTATAGGGCTTGCTCTTGTCGGTGTACAGAAAGGTTATAGGGTTGTAATAGTAATGCCTGAAAATATGAGTGAGGAAAGAAAAAAACTTATTGCTGCACTTGGGGCGGAACTTGTACTTACACCTGCGGAAAAGAGTATTGCGGGTACGGTAGAGGAAGCTGAGAGAAGGGCCAAGGCGGATCCTTCAATTTTTGTACCTCAGCAATTTGAAAACCCGGACAATCCGGAAATTCATTACCGTACTACCGCAAGGGAGATATGGGACCAACTGGACGGCCGGGTAGATATGTTTGTTTCAGGATTAGGAAGCGGCGGTACTCTATGTGGAGTAGGCAGATTTTTGAAGGAGAAGAATCCTGATATCCTCGTTGTTGCGGTGGAACCCAAAAATGTTTCGGCCCTTTTGGGGCACGAGCCCGGATTGCATAAAATTCAGGGCATAGGGGATGGTTTTGTTCCCCCGGTGTTAGATACTTCTCTTGTGGATGAAGTGATAGAGGTTACGGATGATGATGCGGTACAGACAGCACGAGGGCTGGCAAAGATGCAGGGACTTTTGGTAGGGACATCTTCGGGGGCGAATGTTTGGGCCTCGATACAGGCAGCAGAAAAATACGGTAGAGACAAAATGATAGCAACCGTGTTGGCAGACAGGGCCGAACGATATTTCAGTACGGCTTTAATATAAGATGTATCAGGGATGG
>DASRMO010000097.1:0-2697 GCA_035647895.1 Clostridia bacterium | reverse complement strand
GATAGATTCACTCAATCCGTAGTTAGTATCATAGAGATGATTGGGGAAATACTTTTTCCAGCGGTGAATTAAACTGGGCGGCACCGGTTGGGCCCCAATATGCATCAACCTCCATTGGAAAAGTTCATAATCCTCAAGCTTTACATCTTCCCTTTCAATTGCATCCAAAATGTCCTGTGCCCAGGGAACTAAAAGCCAAACAATGGTGATTTTTTCCTCAGAAATTGTCTTTAAAATCCATTCCGGTTTGGCCCCCCGGAGCAATACGGCTTTACTCCCCGATAATAAGCTGCCGAACCAATGCATTTTCGCGCCCGTATGATAGAGAGGCGGAATACATAAAAAATTATCTGCACGGGTTTGTCCGTGATGGTTCTGTTCAGTTATACATGCGGACATTAAACTTCGGTGGGTATGTAAAATTGCTTTAGGAAATCCCGTTGTACCCGAAGAAAAGTATATGGCTGCTTCATCTTCATCCGTGAGTTTGATTTCCGGAGCCTCTGAAGAACAATTAGCCGTAAGACGGTCATAATTTTCTGCAAAAGACGGACGATTTTCTCCGCAAAAAAGAATTGTCTCCACTTTTGGAATCTGATAATAAATTGTTTCCACCCGCCCGATAAATTCAGGCCCGAAAATTAAGGCACCGGTTTCCGATAAATCCAAGCAATACTTTATTTCCTCGGCAGTATAGCGGAAATTTAATGGTACTACGATAGCACCTGCTTTCAATATTCCAAAATAAATAGGCAACCATTCTAGGCAATTCATTAAAAGAATAGCCACCTTGTCCCCTTTCTTAATTCCCCTTTTTATGAGCAAATTAGCCAGCCGATTTGCTTTTTCGTCAAAAACACGCCAAGTCATATCTCGGCGATATTCTCCTGCCGGATTATTTTCAATCAGCTTGTACTCCAGCCAAGTAACATGATGTTCTTCCTGAAGAGCCATATTAATCTCAGTCAAGCATTTTTCCTGCCCATACATTTCTGCATTGCGTGCTAATACCTCTGTGATAAGCATACTGTTTTTCCTCCCGTTCCATCGAACAACAAAAGTTATTGTATTATTTTAAAATTAAGAACTTGTTTTCCTAGTGCTGCGAAATACTGCCTTAACATTATAAAACCGGATAAAAAATTAATCAATAATTCCCTAAACCATAGTATACATTAATTTTGCAACACATTGCTTACTTTTTTTGTATCTTTAAATGTGAATGCTATAAGCGCTGAAATAACTAACAATATAGAAGATACAAGATAGGATATGCTATAAGCCTTAGTTGTATCAAATATAACGGCAGCCGTCATAGGGCCTATCACACCGCCTACTCCCCAACCGGTAAATATAAGGCCATAATTTACACCAAAATGTTTTGTACCATACAGGTCGGAAATTGTAGCAGGAAATACTGAAAAAGCAGCCCCATAACATATACCTGCTATCGCTACTCCAATCGCTAACATTGGAATATTTTTAAATTTAGAGAACATAAACATATTTATTGCTTGGATTGAAAATATCATTCTCAGCAAATTAATTCTTCCGATTTTATCAGAAATAGTCCCGCCGGCAAAACGCCCTAATGTATTAAATATAGCTAAAAATATGACCAATAAAAACCCGCTTTCCCAATCTATTTGAACCTTTGCGATATTGGATATATGCCCTATGATCATAAGTCCCGCAGAGGATGAAAATCCAAACATAATCCATAATTTATAGAAATCCTTTGTCTTCAGCATTTCCCTCCAGGTGGAATCTGTAACATTGCTAATTTTACTCTTAGGTTTCCTGCCTGCATTGTCCAATCCCTTGGGCACATAATTTACAGGCGGATTTTCTATCATTTGTGCAAATGCTACAGCTACGATTAATGCACCTATGCCAATGTAAATAAATGTTTTTGAAATTCCTACCGATGACATCAAATAATTTGCTAATGGAGAGAAAAATATAGATGAAAGCCCGACACCCGCAACCACTATGCCCGTGATCATTCCTTTTTTTTCGGGAGCAAACCACTTGATAGCAGGTGGTGTAGTAGATACATTTGAAGCCCCGATGCCAATTCCGGATATGATTCCAAATGTTAAAATCATAGTCAGGGGATTTATAATCAGACCTGAAAGAATGAGCCCCGAACCAATAAGGATGCATGCTATGGTAGCCGTAAACCTTGGGCCCTTCATGTCCTGAAGCCTTCCAAAGAAAACCATAGCGATCACGAACGATACTGTTGCAATCGTATACGGCAAAGATGCTTCTTTACTTGACCAACCCAAATCATTTACCAAACCTTTACTGATGACACTCCAAATGTATAATATACCCCCTATAAAATTTATCCCCGCTGCGGCAATTACTACTCTGTAACCCTTAAATTTCACCATTTCAACCTCCCATTCCAACTGATTTTATTTAATTTTTTTCCATTCCCCACCCTTCGAAAAGCCGTCAGGCCACGTGAAAGAGCATTTTTCCTACTTTGTTGCCGGTCTGAACAAAGTGAAAGATCCATAACAATATTACCTTTTATTTGTTTTAATGGTCCCAATAACTATTAATGCTACCCCGGATATCAATATAGGCGAGCTTAAAAATTACTGCTGACTATTTTTATAATAATAATTCATCTATTACTATATCACCTGATTTTTTTTTTGCAATAATAATTAATCTTTTACTAAA
>DASRMO010000096.1:0-5023 GCA_035647895.1 Clostridia bacterium | reverse complement strand
GTATACTTGATTAGATTATATTAGCATTTTCTACTAAAAAATCAACTGTCTTCTTAAAAATTATACCCTCTTTGACAGACCTTAAATCTTGTTCTCCCAATCCGGATTTCATTTCCTTGAGATCCTGTCCATATTGATTAGCCATTTTCTCGATCTGCTCATCTATATCCTCATCGGTTGCTACAATATTTTCTTGTTTCCCGATTTTTTCCAGCACTAATTCATTTTTAACTGTCTTTGCAGCATCAGGCCTCATCTGTTCCCTCATATTTTCTTCAGTGATTCCTGTCGCCTGTAAATAATATTCTAAATTTAATCCCTGATATTGTAAATTATATCCGAAATCCATCAGCATATTATCTACTTGTCTTTCAATCGCCGCAGCAGGTATTTCAATATCTATTTTATCAGATACCAGTCCTATAATCTTATTTCTCAATTCTTGTTCGGACTTGTCTTCTGCTTCTTTTTCCAAATTTTCTTTGATATTATTCTTTAGTTCATCAAGGGTATCAAACTCCGAAACATCTTTAGCAAATTCATCGTCCAATTGCGGCATTTCCTTTTCTTTTATTTCATGTATTATCACTTCAAAAACAGCATCCTTGCCCGCTAAGTCCTTAGAATGATAATCCTCCGGGAAAGTTACATTTACTTCCGCCTGTTCTCCTATATTTTTACCCACTAACTGTTCCTCAAAACCGGGTATGAATTGCTCCGAGCCAACCGTAAGGCTCCACTTTTCTGCGGAACCGCCTTCAAAAGGAACCCCGTCAATCATTCCCTTATAATCAAAAATAATCATATCTTCTTCTTTTACCGGCCTATCCTCCACAGCAATCATTCTGGCTCCCTGTTCCAATAAATCATCCAATTTTTTTTGAATGTCCTCTTCCTGTACATTATACTCCTTTTTTTCTACTTCTATACCTTTGTATTCTGTGACTTCAAACTCCGGCATAACCTCCACAATTGCCGTAAATATTATATCCTCACCTTCATTAATTTCCTCGATATCAATTTTCGGATAATCTACAGGTTCAATATCATGTTCCTTTAAAGCATCTCCATATACCTCCGGAAGAACTATATCAACAGCTTCTTCGTAGAAGACCTCTACACCATAAAGCCTTTCGATAATTTTCCTCGGAGCCTTTCCCTTTCTAAATCCCTGTACATTAAATTTGGATTTCGTTTTGTTATAAGCCTTATTGATAGCTTCCTCGAATTTTGCAGATTCTACAACTAATTTTAATGTGATTTTAGTATCTTCTTTTTTTATGATTTCTGAACTCATAATATATTGTCCTCCTCCGGATCTTACTATATATCTTACAACATTGAAAAACATCCATATATTTAGAGGATGTTTTAAAAATATACAATAGAATAACTTATTATTATCATACTAACCAATCCATATAGTATTGTCAACATTATCTAAATATTTTTTATTATTTTTTTATTTATTAGTTTATGCATAATTTAATATAAAAAAACTCTGATGCGCATCAGAATTTTTTTATACGTTAAAATTAACCCATTTCTCTCTTCAGTGCCGTTATGCCGGTACGATGGCATTCCAATATACCGTAGGGTTTTAATATCTCTATGAATGCATCTGCCTTTTCGCTGGCTCCGGTAAGCTCCAATACCAAGCTCTCTTTGCCTACGTCTACTATATTTGCTTTAAATATTCCGGATATGCCTATTATGTCCGATCTGGTTTTAAGATCCGCTTTTACCTTTATGAGCAACAGCTCTCTACAGACGGAATCTTCTTTCTTCAGTTCTACAACCTTTATCACATCTATCAGTTTATTCAGTTGCTTTATTATCTGTTCAACATCCTCTTCATTTCGTTGTAAAGTTATGGTCATTCTCGAAATATCGGAATTTTCCGTCTCTCCCACGGAGAGGCTATCAATATTATATCCTCTTCTTGTAAATAATCCTGAAACCTTGCTCAAAACTCCGGACTGGTTCTCTACCAATATGGATAATATATGCCTGTTCATTTTTATCATCTCCCTTAAATAGTACTAAAATCCGGATCAACTACGACTTCTATAAAAAAAGCTTCGTCCATATCTAATGAATCTTTAAACGCTTTTTCAAACTCTTCGTTAGAAATTACCTTTATTCCTTTAATCCCAAACCCTTCCGCTATTTTAACAAAATCCGGTGAATGTTCAAATACAACTCCATAGATACATCCTCTTCATAGCTCTTTTAATTTGCCCGCCATGCCCCACACTTGTAGGCTTATACCCCCTTATGTCTACGCCCTCCTTCTCCAAAGATTTTATTATAGCATCAGATGCTATCACTTTTCTCCCCCTTCCTCGATATAAAAACTCCCCTCCTAAATAATATAAAAACCCCGTATCCCTATGATGCGTCCTGCATCTACTTCAAAACAGAAATTCCCCGCTATATCCGTTGTAATAATATATATTTTTTTTACTATATCAGAAAAAGCGCTGTTTTAAAAGGATAATTTTAGAAAATATCCATATTTATCTGATAAAAATTTCCCTGACCCCGCGGACTGCTCTCTATATCCTCACTCCGCGATCTATATCAAATAAATATAGGTAAGTTTCTTTTACCTCTCTTGCCGTAATCTGCTCAAGAGCTTCCCTGTAAAGATATAATTGTATTTTATATCTTGTTATTATACTTGAAATGTTTCCGTTAAATACGGCATCATTTTTATAATCCACCAATACCAAGCCGTCATCTTCCTCAAAATGGCAATCTATAATTCCCTGTACCAGCAATTTTTCCTCTAAACTCTTAGATAATCCCTCAATTACACTGCCGGCGGGTTTTTCAAGAATAAAGGGAGTCTCCCTGTATACCCTGTCTGCCTTTAGCATTCTTTTTCCTATTTCACTATTAAAATAATTTAATATCTTTTCGATATTCACTACCTCAGATTCTTCTCCCGTTATCAGTTCCTTTGCCACCATAAAATCTATCTGCTCGTGTATTTGTTCCCGGTTGTGGACATTATTCAAATCCAAGTGTTGTAAAACAAAATGTATGATGGTACCTCTCTCCGCTGCCGTAAAAACTTTTTTGCCTTCCATGAATTTGGGTGATTTTATTAGAGTAGGGATCTGATGGGCAATGGAATCTATCTCTTGAATAGTTGTCTTCCGAATATCCGATACGGATAATTTAGACGGTATTAAAGTTGCATCCGGATATCTATATTCCCAATCTAGCCTGTTATAAATTTCTTCCTTGTATTTTGTGTAATCATTTGGCGGAAAATCCTTCCTATCAAAGCTGAGCAGCTTTTCTTTATATTCTTCCTTTTTTAATAACCTTTCTTGTTCTTTCAATATTATGTCCTGTCTTCCCAAGATGTTTATTGACCATTTGGAGTTTTCCGTATTATATTTAGATTCATCAAATTCAAGCTCACATAATTGTCTCAAGTTTTCAGCATCCGGATGTTTTACAAGAACAGGCCCTATCCAATCCATATAGTTTCTTCCGTTCATCAGGGAATAGACATTATCCGACCTGTCCCACTTTTTAACCAGCTTTGCCATGTTTTTCAAAGAACCTACGAGAATCAGCCTATCCTCCGCCCTGGTGAAAGCTACATATAAGATTCTCATCTCTTCTGATAGACTCTCTATCTTGATTTGGTCCTTCATCGCAAGTTTTGCAACAGTATCCCTATAGATTCTCAAGTCGGGATCGGCAAACTTCGGCCCTAATCCCAAATCCTTGTGTAATAATACATCGGCACTTGTATCCCTGAGGTTGAAATTCTTTCCCATACCTGCTGCTATAACCACCGGGAATTCTAACCCTTTACTCTTATGAACACTCATTATTCTGACTACATTATCATTTTCACCGAGTATCTTTGCGGCACCCATATCTTCCCTGCTGCCCTGCAGCTTTTCAATGAATTTTATAAAGTTAAACAAACCCCTTATGGAAGTCTTTTCAAATTGACAGGCACGATCAAATAGGACTCTGAGATTAGCCTGCCGTTGAAACCCTCCGGGCATAGCCCCTACGTAATAATAGTAGCCCGTGTCCATAAAAAGTTTCCAGATAAACTGATCTATTTTAATATATCTGGCCTCATCGCTCCATCTGTTGAGCCTTTCAATAAAAAGAATGAGCTTATATTTTAAATCATCATCGTTTTCCTCGATATATCTTTCTATCGCATCATAATAAGTGCTGCTTTTATCATGTATTCTGATGGCGATGAGTTCCTCCGTGGTAAAATCCCCAATGGGAGAACGCATAACACTGAGCATTGGGATATCCTGTCTTTTATTATCAATTACTCTGAGCAGATTGAGAAACATACTCACCTCTATGGCCTCAAAATATCCCGTATTAGCATCGGCATAAACAGGTATACCCTCATTTATAAATACTTCCAGAAAATTTTGTGCCCAGTTTTGTACTGTCCTCAAAAGTACCACTATATCCTTATATTCCGGATTTCTATATCCCCCGAGTTTTGTATCATAAATTTCTTCATTCAACAATTCCTTTATCCTATTAGCTACAATATGAGCCTCCACCTCTATATCCGCCAATTCCTGCAATTCCTCTTCCATATCCTCATCTGTCTCTTTTTCTATTAAATTGACCTCTATGGATGAATCCTTGATAGATTCAAAGTTTACTCCCTGATACAGAGCCGCCCTGTCGTCATAATCTATTTCACCTAATTCCTTAGACATGATATGTTTGAATATATAATTGACACCGTTTAAAATTTCTCCCCTGCTCCTAAAGTTTTTAAACAGATCTATCCGTCTATCGATGTCTTCTGCCATGCTTCCGAAGGTTTCGTACTTTTCTATAAATAAAGTGGGGTCCGCCAGACGAAAACGGTAGATACTCTGTTTAACATCACCTACCATAAACAGATTATCTTTTCGTTTGATAGATTGGATAAGAGTCTCTTGAACAATATTGCTGTCCTGATATTCATCTACAAAAATATATTCAAACCTCTCCCTATATTCCCGAG
>DASRMO010000095.1:0-3837 GCA_035647895.1 Clostridia bacterium | reverse complement strand
CACCTTCCAATAATGTCTCTTAAATTAATATAATGTTCTTTTACCTTTTCCACTGTATAATCTATTTCATCCTTTGTATTTGTATAGGATAAACTAAATCGAATTGAACTATCAATTAAATCCCCCCCGATGCCCAATGCTTTTAATACATGGCTATATTCCTTCCTTTTGGATGAACATGCCGAACCTGAGGATACATAAATTCCATCCTGCTCTAAGCTATGGAGCATAATTTCACTTTTTACCCCCGGGAAAGAGATACTGATAATATGTGGGGCAAATTTGTCATTCTTTTCCGATATTATATATATACCATCAATTTTACTTTTAAATATATCTATGAAATAATTTCTTAATCCGTTTAAATATTCAATATTTTTATCCAACTCACTCATAGCAAATTTGACTGCCGCCCCTAATCCATATATCCCGGGCACATTTTCAGTTCCCGATCTAATGCCCAGCTCCTGATTTCCACCGGTCAATAATGGATTTATTCTGGTTCCTTTCTTAATATATAAAGCACCAATCCCCTTAGGCCCATGAATTTTATGCCCGCTTATTGAAAAACTGTCCACTTCCATGTCCTTTAGATTGAATTTAATCTTTCCAAATGCCTGAACACCATCTACATGAAACAAGGTTCTGTTATTTATATTTTTAATAATTCTGCCCGCCTCCGCTATGAGTTGAATACTACCTATTTCATTATTAACATACATCAGGCCGACCAAAATTGTATTATCATTAATTGCATCCTTCAGCTGTTCAATAGATATAAATCCCTTTTTATCCGTTTCTAAATACGTAACGTCGAATCCCCGCTCCTCCATCAGATTAAATGTATTCAATACGGATTTATGCTCTATTACAGATGTTATAATATGATTCCCATTTTTTTTATAAGCATCGATTATGCCCCTGATTGCCAGATTGTTCGCTTCCGTGCCACCGGATGTGAATATTATTTCTTGTTCCTCACAGCCCAATGCCTTAGCCACTATTCTCCTTGCCTTTTTTATTTCTCTTTCCACCTCTAAACCTTTTTTATGCAAGGATGACGGATTACCATACTCTTTTTCCAACGACCTTAACATGGCCTCTACAACTTCTTCCCTCGGTTTTGTCGTAGCTGCATTATCTAAATAAATCTCCATAATTTCACCCTATTCCTATATTTATAGCTATTATAATATGGTAATAATATTTCTTTATAAAGCTTTTGCCGGCTTGCTTTGATATCTTTAACAATTAAACAAACAATATAATACCGGGTTATTGCCTATATCTAAAATCCTAATATAAAGAAAAAACCCTGTTTAAAATGTTTAATTATTTGTATGACTATCTTTTAAGCCCATGTTCCCTGATGAAATCACCCAGTATTACATTGAGGTTTAAATCCCCTACCTCCTCAAGTTCATAATGTACACGTGTATAAGGTTTATTGATATTAATTACCCTGCTCAAATCAATCGGAGTACCTATGATAACGGAATCACAGTCTGTTTTATTGATCGTTTCCTCAAGATCCCTCAGTTGTTGTTCGCCATAACCCATTGCAGGCAACAACGTACCGATATGCGTATACCTGTCTAAGGTTTCAATTAATTTTCCTACCGCATACGGACGGGGGTCTACCAGCTCCCTTGCCCCAAATCGTTGAGCTGCAATTATTCCGGCACCCAGTTTCATTTCGCCATGTGTTAAAGTAGGCCCGTCTTCGATAACTAAAACTCGTCTGTCCTTAATCATATCTATGTCATCCACGATAATTTTGGATTCCGCTTTTATGATAACAGCGTTTTTATTAACAAGCTTGATATTTTTTTCTACCTTATATATATCCTTTTTATCGGCACTATCAATTTTATTTATAATCGCTACATCGGCAAGCCTTAAACTGACCTCCCCCGGATAATAATTTAATTCATGTCCCGGACGATGCGGATCCAATACTACAACCGATAAGTCAGATTCGTAAAATGAAAAATCATTATTCCCTCCATCCCATATAATGACATCACAACCGTCGGGGTCATCTTCAGCAGCCCTCAAAATATCCCCGTAATCTACGCCGGCATAAATAATATTTCCCCGTTCGACATGGGGTTCATATTCTTCCATCTCCTCAATGGTACAATTATGCTTTATTAAATCTTCTACCGTTGCAAATCTCTGTATCCTCTGTGCGACCAAATCCCCATAGGGCATCGGATGCCTAACTGCTACCACCTTAAGATTATGTTGCATCAATAATTCAATAATTTTGCGTGATGTTTGACTCTTACCACAACCTGTTCTGACCGCACAGACAGATATTACGGGTTTATTACTTTTCAACATGGTACTTTTAGGCCCAAGAAGAACAAAATCGGCACCCGAGGCATTAACAATTGCGCTTACGCTCATTACATCTTCATATTTTACGTCACTATATGCAAAAACACATTCATCCACCTTCAGCTCTTTGATCAATTCACCTAACTGTTCTTGTGAATATATTGGAATTCCTTCAGGATACATATTGCCTGCTAATTCGGTTGGGTATCTTCTATCGTCTATATCCGGTATTTGAGCTGCTGTAAATGCTACTACTCTATAATTGTCATTATTGCGATAATATGTATTAAAATTATGAAAATCCCGTCCGGCTGCTCCTATAATAATAATATTTTTCCTGTTCATGCACTTCACTCCCTGATTAATTAATTAATAATCATGTATATAACTGTATTATACCACCTTACAAGCAAACAAAATTATCATGATTAAAATATTTAAAAAAACTTTTGTCAAATCATTGACCTTTTTGTCGTAATTTGCTACAATATGTATGTGGTTATCCCCCTGATAACCTCAATAATATAATCTCTATTCCCAAATACCCCTTTTAAACGGAGGTCACGTCTCATAGACGTGAAGTCAGGTCTCATAGGCCTGACTTTTTTTTATGATTTATAAATTGTTTCCTATTCTTCTTTTGGGCCCTTTTATTTTTAAAATTTCCATTTCACTTACAAATCGAGATATTCTTGCCCGTTTATCATGCCTATGTAACGGTGCATAAATATATAGCCGTTCTTTGGCTCTGGTTATTGCGACATAAAATAACCTTCTTTCTTCCTCTATACTTTTTTCGTTTTGACTCTTACTATGAGGAATAATATTCTCTACAGCTTCTATTATAACAACTATTTTAAATTCTAACCCTTTAGCTCCATGCATCGTCAAAAGTTCTACCTTATTTTCTTTTAAAGAATGCCTTCTCTTATTCCTATATATATTCTCGAGTAAAGAATCTTCAAGTCTTTCTACATGATCAATAAATTGTAAAATAGTACTGTGTCTGAGGGATATCTCCTCCAACTCGTCCAAAATTCCCATCAGCCCATCAGCATTAATTTGTTTTTCCGTACAATAATCATAAATATAATCATCATATCCGATGTTCTTTCTAATATAATTGATTGCAACAGCTGTATCCAGATGAGCGATAATGTTTAAATCTGCCTCTAATCTATCCAAATAAGTAATTTGATAGGGCATTAAATCCCCCTTAACTTTTAGGGAGGTGATATAGTCTTTATGATATTCATCAGATGCCATTTTTGCCTTATTGGTTATGTGTCTCGTAGGCCGATTGATTATCCTTTTCAATGCATCTCTATCATTTATATTTAATGCTGATTTTAAATAACAAATTATGTCTTTAGACATCCAATGTTCGTATATATTATATATCCTTTCTTTAGAAACAAAGGGAATATTATTATCTAAAAAAGAATCTACAACAAAACTTGATAATATATTAGTTCTATATATTATAGCTATATC
>DASRMO010000094.1:0-2676 GCA_035647895.1 Clostridia bacterium | reverse complement strand
GTTTTGTACCGTCCTCAGAAGTACCACTATATCTTTATATTCCGTTTTTCTATATCTCTCCAGCTTTGTATCATAAATTTCTTCATTCAACAGTTCTTTGATCCTATCGGCTACAATATGGGCCTCCACCTCTATGTCCGCCAATTCCTGCAATTCCTCTTCCATATCTTCATCTGTTTCTTTTTCTATTAAATTGACCTCTATAGATGAATCCTTGTCAGATTCAAAGTTTACTCCCTGATATAGAGCCGCCCTGTCGTCATAATCTATTTCGCCCAATTCCTTAGACATGATATATTTGAATATATAATTGACACCGTTTAAAATTTCACTTCTACTCCTGAAGTTTTTAAACAGGTCTATTCGTCTATCGGTATCTTCTGCCGTATTCCCGAAGGTTTCATACTTTTCTATGAACAAGGTGGGATCCGCCAAACGAAAACGGTAGATGCTCTGTTTAACATCACCTACCATAAACAGATTATCTTTTCGTTTGATAGATTGGATGAGGGTCTCTTGAACGATATTGCTGTCCTGATATTCATCTATAAAAATATATTCAAACCTCTCCCTATACTCCTGCGCCACCGGTTCATCGGCTAAAATTCTGAGAGCATAATGTTCTAAATCATTAAAATCCACAATGCCCCTTTCCGCCTTCTTTTCGGAATATCTGTCCGTAAAAGCTACAACCAATTTATATAAATAATCCATGAGGGGATATAGTTTATTTAAGTCCTCCACATATTCCTCCGGATCGGCGGCAAAAATATTATCTTTGATATCCCCTATAATATCTTTAGCCTTATCCCTCAGTTCTTTACACTCTTCCCTCATTACCGGATCACTATCCTTGGAAGCTTTTAGCCTATCATGTTCTATATCATTTAATATTCTATGGAAGGACATGACGGACAAATGTAAATTGTCATGTAATCTGCTTATTTGATCTATATCCGAAAGTATGGCATCCTCATAGGATTTCGGCCCTCCGGGTTTCCGTGCAATAATCAATGCATCATTTAGAAAATCCATAGCCCCTTTAAGCCTGATGTTTATCCTGTCTTTGATTGTTTTAACCCAATTACTATCATTAAAATCCTCTATAGAGAGTGCAAAGTTTTCTACTTTTTCCCTAAGCCATGTTTCCGGATAGGGCTGGCTCTGTATAAAACCGTGTACCCTCAAAACCAAATCCTGCAACGGCCTGTCTTCCTTTGTTCCGCCAAAGGTTTCTACCAGTTGGAAGAATATATCATCCGCCTTTTCATATTCCTCTTCAAATAATTCCTCCAAGGCCTCTAATTTTAAAATGCCGGTTTCGGTTACATCCCCTATTCTAAAACCCGGATCTACATCGATGATATGAAAATGCCTTCTCACCACATCTATACAAAAGGAATGTATGGTAGATATGGATGCTCTGTTGAGGAGACTGATTTGCCTTCTCAGATGTTGTTCATCAACAGTTTTTTTGTCCATCTCTTCCATTATTGCCGTTGATATCCTCTCCCGCATTTCCCCGGCTGCAGCATTGGTAAATGTCACTATGAGAAGTCTGTCTATATCTATCTTATCCTTTAATATAATCCGGATAATCCGCCCAACAAGCACTGCCGTTTTACCGGAACCGGCTGCGGCAGATATCAAAAGATTACTCCCCCCGGCATCTATGGCTGCCTGTTGTTCTTCTGTCCAGCTCATCATTGCGGCACACCCCGTTTCTCTATTCTATGTTGCTTTAATTATATCATATGTAAAAAAATAATCCCAAAACCCTATTTAGATTTTGGGACCACTATTATAAACTTATTTTTGTATTATGTATGTTTTTATAATATCAAATTTCGGTAATTCTTATTATCTCATTTTATTAGTGCTTAAAAGCAAGGTATAAATAAAGTAGACCTATAACAATATAAAGCCAAGCATAATGTGTAAAATAATAGGCTATATAGGACAACCCCAATAGTACATAGGGTATGCTTATATTTTTAATATCCATTTATAGTTCACCCCCCTATTTAATTCTATATCATTAACTACTTTATTATCCCACTTTTTGCACTGTCTTGCAAGTAATCTTTTACCATTGGATGCATAATTTCCAGTGGATAACCTATTCCTTATGCCAGATTTTTATATCTTTCTATATTGGCATCACTTAAAAACTCGTATGCATTATTTATCTGTTGAAATCTTTGTGTAGCATCAGATGCTTTATTTATATCAGGATGATACTCTTTAGCCTTTTTTCTATACGCAAGTTTTATTTGATATTTATCCGAATCATAATCTACGCCTAATATATCACAACTTTTTTCATATTTATTTTTAAAGTCAATGCTTGGATTAGTATATGCTTGGTTACCATATCCATAATTTTGCCCGCCCCAACTGTAACCGCCATAACTTCTGTTTCTCTGTGAGTTTTGATATTCGGCCCATTGCCTGAATCTTTCCTCCCATTCTTTTTGTTGGGCTTCTTGTCTTTTCTGTTGTTCTTTTTTTCTTTTTTCTTCCTCCATTTTTCTATATTTTCTTCCATACTCACCAAAAGTTTTAAATTGAGCTTTTCTGTCATTTATTAAATTATCAGCGTGATCAAATAAATATTCTGTAAGCGTATATCTTATATATTTCAAATAGGATACAAACTTAGTTCCCAGTATCGGA
>DASRMO010000093.1:0-20701 GCA_035647895.1 Clostridia bacterium | reverse complement strand
AATTCCCCCTCTTTAAATCAAGTAGTATTTTTCAATACCTCTGATTCGTTTTTTTATAATTTTTAATAAACTACTTTAATAAATGTATTAAATCCTACGCAAAATGTTCATTTTTATCTTCATTTAACAATTGGGTATTTTTGTTTCTTGTTGCCAGGCCTATGAAAGACAGTAGGAAAGCTTTGTTTACCTCATATGAGTAAGATAGGTGAGACATCAGATTTTAATATAATCCGATGTCTCCATGTCCTACCTTTAGGGAATATATGTGAATCTGTGGAGTGTTATCGTTTTCGCTTAAATAAAAGGGTTTGTTACTTAATCTGTCCGTATCCAATTATTGCCGCACCTATTGCTCCGACAAACTGAGATTCATCAGAAGACTTAACTTCTACTTTTAATTTTTCGCTGAGAAGTTTGCCCATTTTTTCGCTTCTGGAAACTCCGCCGGAAAAAAATACGACTTCTTCTATACCTATTTTTCCGATTAATGAATATGTTTTATTGCATACGGAATGCAGGAGCCCGGATGCGATAGCATTTTTGGGGGTTCCTTCTGCTATTAGGCTCACAACTTCAGATTCTGCAAAAACTGTACACATGCTATTAATATTAGCCGGTTTTGCCTCCGATGCCAGCTGTGAAAGTTCATCAATATCTATTTCTAATGCATTTGACATCACTTGTAAGAATCTTCCTGTCCCGGCTGCACATTTATCATTCATTAAAAAATCAACAACATTGCCTTTTTTGTTTATTTTAATAACTTTGCTGTCTTGTCCGCCAATGTCTATAATCGTTCTGATATCAGGGTCTATATAATGTGCTCCCCTGCCATGGCATGTAATTTCCGTAATTTTTTTATCTGCAAAGGGGAGGGATACCCGCCCATAGCCGGTTCCTATTATTATACCGATATCATCTTCAGTGATATTAAGTTTTTTCATTATATTTTTTAAAAGCTGTATGCCCGATTCTTTTGGGCTCCAGCCTGTGGGCATAAGTGCTGTTACAAGAATTTTTTCACCATCATAGGCTGCGGCCTTTGCTGCTACCGAGCCTACATCTATTCCAACGCTAATCACTAAATCACTTCCTTAATTAAGTATATATTTCTATTTAGGCTGTAACTGCACTTATCATGGTCTCTAAAAAGGCCTCTGTTCTGACTTTAATTTGGCCTACATCTGAATCGGAGTAATCTGTTTCTATCTGTAAAAACGGAAGTCCAAGCTCATCCTTGACAAAATTCCGCACAGTATATGATTCTACATTATACGTATGGCAAGCTATCCAGGTAAGATCTACTACACCATCTACCTTATATTCTTCTACCAATCTTTTAATTAAGTCTAACCTTCCTTCGTTGTATGTCATGCAGGAACAGGATGTGGACAAATATTTTTCTGCAATGCCGGTAATCGGATCCTTAGTCTCATCTATTAATGTATCTAAACCTTTATAGCCTGTACAATTTTCTAAAGCTACAACACTTGCCCCGGATTCCTCTAAGATTTTTAACACCTTTTCCGACCCGCTTCCAATGGGGCACCCTGTTAACAAAATACGTGGGGTATCCTCATCGTAGGCATAAATACCCTCTTTCATTCGTTCCTCAACTTCGGCAATTAATCTTTCTATAAGTTCTATACCGGTTTCCTTATCTACGTTAAAACCTTTCAACCATTGTGCGAGCATCATATCCATACCTGTTAACGGTGCGGGTTTATGGGTATTCAGCTCATGTAGCCTCTTCATTGCAGTCCTTTCTCTGTTCATTAATTTGATAGCATCCCTTAATTTGTCATCTGTAATTTCCAATTCAAATTCTTTCTCCAAGAAATTTTTAAATTTAATCATTTCGTTTTTCCATATATCCAAAGCATCATCATCTTTAGCTGTTTGCGGTAAATTCATAATATGCATAGGTTTTATTTTCCCCATCAATTCGTACATTTTCTTTTTGCCGTCACAAGTAGTTTCTGCTAACAGTACGTCCGAAAAATAAAAATAGGGGCATGTATCTGTAATGGCATAGCCATAACTGGACTTTATAAGCGCACATAGGTTTCTTGGCAATTCCCTTTCGGCATCCCCTACAGGATTCTGCGTTGTTCCACATAATGTAACAGAAATCGCATCGGCTGCTAAAGATATTTCCTGTGGTGAAAATATGCAGTACATTCCTACTACTTTTCTGCCCGCTTCATGTGCTTCTTTAATATTAAGAGAGTTTACACCTCTCAATCCCTCTACTTCTTCCATAATCTTTGGCCTCATTTTAATCCCCCTATACTTTTAGTTTTAATCTATCAATTTCAACTAAATTCTATCATTATAAACAAATAGCTACCAATTGGAAATACTTATTTGCATTTTATGTGCTATTACTTTTATCTATAGCCCTAATTCGATAATTTGCTAGCATCCTTGGCACTATTAATCCCCTTATTGAGATTGCCTATATGAATGCATAACCTTATTAGGAAAACCTATTTCCCCGTTTTTACAAAATCCATTATACTATATTATGTAAATGCATTTATGATCTTCAAATTAAATTATTAATTATAGGTAGGTGATGGTTGATCAATGAAAAACAAATTGTCGACTAAATGGGGTATTATTATTGTTGGTGTAGTAATCGGCGTTTTGGCTTCATTATTGCAGTTTTGGGGGAATCCTGCGAACATGGGCATTTGTGTGGCCTGTTTTGTTCGGGATATTACCGGTGCGCTCGGTTTGCACAGGGCTCCTGTAGTGCAATACCTCCGCCCGGAAATTATTGGCTTTGTTCTGGGTTCCTTTATTGCAGCATACTTATTTAAGGAATTTAGACCTCGTCTCGGATCTGCACCGATTGTAAGATTTTTTCTCGGCGTTTTTGCTATGATCGGAGCCCTCATATTTCTAGGTTGTCCTTGGAGGGCAGTGTTGCGTCTTGCCGGCGGTGACTGGAATGCCATTCTCGGTTTGCTCGGTCTTGCCGCAGGCATTTGGATAGGCACAAGATTTCTTAAAGGTGGGTATAACTTAGGTGCTGCTCACAAGACATATACATCGGCAGGGTGGATACTTCCGATAACTATGGCCGGATTTTTAATCTTAATGTTTCTTAACCCGCAAATCCCAGGGGAGGCACAAAGCGGTGTGCTGTTTTATAGTCTTGAAGGCCCGGGATCTATGCATGCACCTTTAATTATATCTTTGGTTGTAGGCCTCGGAATAGGTTTTCTGGCACAAAGAAGCCGTTTTTGCACTATGGGTGCCATTCGTGACCTGATTTTATTCAAGCAAACTCATCTATTTACAGGATTTGTCAGTTTGACTATTGCTGCTTTTGCTACAAACCTGGTTCTTAAGCAATTTAATCCGGGTTTTGCGGGACAACCTGTAGCTCATACTATGCATTTTTGGAACTTTGCCGGTATGGCATTGGCAGGCCTTGCTTTTGCTCTTGCAGGCGGATGCCCGGGACGTCAACTCTTTTTATCCGGTGAAGGTGATGGTGATGCGGCAGTGTTTGTGATTGGTATGATTGTGGGTGCAGGATTTGCCCATAATTTCGGGTTGGCCAGTTCCGGAAACGGAGCTACTACAGGAGGAATGATTGCAGTTGTTATTGGATTCATAGCCTGTGTGTTGATTGGGTTTACCATGAGGGAAAAAATACCCGTAGGTGTAGGAAAAGAAGTAAAAGAATATAGTAGTTAGGGGAGGGGTAAGAATATGAGCAATATTGTTAATGCTAAGGGTCTTTCCTGCCCTCAGCCTGTTATATTAACCATAAATGAAATGAAAAATGTAAACAAAGGCGAAATAATAATTATGGTAGACACAGATACATCAAAGGAGAACGTAAGCCGTGCAGCAAAAAGTCAGGGCTGGGAAGTAGCCGACATTCAATCGGAAGACGATGGATATAGGATTACAATAAGAAAGGAAAACTAAAATGCTTAAAGCACTCAGAAAAAGAAGAACTAAACTCGATTTAAATAATAAGGACAGGGGTATATTAGTTTTTGAAAATACTTCCGAAGTTATCAGGGCGGAAAATATATTAAAAGCAGAAGGATGGGAGATAAAAGTAATGGGACCGCCTCCGGAGATACGCAGTGGCTGTGATCTCGTGATAGTATTTCCGCTCATAGAGGAGTTGGTGATTGTCAGAAGACTTTCGGAGGTTAATGTTAAGCCGATACAGGTCGTTCCGATCAACAGTGTTTTGCTGGAACCGGTTGATTTGCTTCATGAAAAAGAATATGGCAAATACCTTATGGTAAGAGCTGCGAATATGAAAATCACTGTGGATAAAGATACGAAATTGATTGTCAATATTTCCGGAGGGGGTTGCCCTGATGTTCCTTATTTGGCAGGGCAGATGGTAGACAAGTATTTAGATGATGCTCCGCTTCCGAGAGATATTGGTTATACCCTTTGTGCCTATGCTCTACAGATCGCTTATGATAGGGTGGTGGAGCGATGTTTGGTATAGTTGGAACTGTCCCTGAAAACGATTTTCCGATGATTTCCGACACGGTTATTCTTGAGGAGGATCAGATCATATTTGGAGATAAACGTGTTGCTGTAAATCGGGGAACACCGGCAATGATTGCAGCGGCAGTGAAAACACTTGAACACATGAATAAACCAAACCCTTTTTGTTATTTGGTCGGGGATATAGGCGATGGGGAAGGCTCTAAAAATCTTTATAGGTATTTAATAGATCATCTCCCCAATAGTTCTATCGAAACTTTAGCCTTCCATTATTTTCAGCCTATTGTGAGTTTGTTTAAAAGAGTGCTGGCAGCAATTGGGAAAATGCCGAACAAGCCAATCCTGATTGCTGATGCGGGGATTATGTATGTTGCGAAAATGGGTGGTGATGCATCCTATTTTGACCTATTTACACCGGATGCCGGTGAACTTGCATACCTGGCGGATGAAGAGGCACCGCACCCCTTTTATACTCGCGGATTTATTTTGCAAGAAGAAAATCTCGTACCGGATCTCATTGGCAGAGCATATCAGTACAATAATGCGGCTTCCTACCTCCTGGTGAAGGGGGAAAAGGATTTTGTTGCCAACAGGGAAGGTATCATTGAAATAATCGATAGTCCTAATATAGAGGCACTTGAACCTATAGGGGGTACCGGCGATACGCTGACAGGAATAGTTTCTGCTTTGATCGCTTCTGGTATGGATATAGAATCTGCATCTGCTAAGGCAGCCAAGGTTAACAGGTTAGCCGGTTTATATGCTAATCCGACTCCGGCAACTCAGGTATATGATATTATCAAACAGATTCCCCGTGCCCTTGAGGAAGTGCTTGGAAATTAATATGTATAATTTTACTATATAGTACAGCAAAATTGGAAATTGATAGGCTAACAGGTGATTTTTCGCCTGTTAGCCTTAAAATTTGGCAGAGTGGAGATTCTATCTCAATGCATTTCCCTTCTACTTTAATTTTAAATATTATAGTCTGTCTCATTTTCCGCTACTAATTTATTATCGTTCTTTTCATTTCTATAAAATTTATTGAATAAATAAATATTAGGCAAATTTGTTAATGTAATAAATAAATTTTTTTGGATCCTGATATATGGTTGCTTTCTTGCTATAAATTTAAATCTTTCCAGCAAAAATTCATCGGTCACGCCTAGAAAGTCCGAAAGATCATCTATATTTTTAATTCCCTTTTTTATAGCGTTTATAATTTCATCCAGGGGTAATAAATATTCGGCAGCCCACTTTAATGCGGCAGCTTCTGTTTTATTTAAATTAACTCTATCGATAAGGCTATAATATTCTGCCGAAGAATCACCTATAGATGTAAAATGATGCCCTAATTCCTCTGCAAGAACACAGGTAAACAGTTTTTTATTTGATATTATATTTTCGTTGATGCCTATTATAGGCAGACATCCATCCGCTTTATAATATATACCTTGTATAGCGGGCGAAAAATCCACGTATTCAACGATAATATTTTCCCTTTTTATTAAATTAAATAACATCTCAAGTTTCATAAAATCCCCCATTGTCCCCTTTGAACACATAAATTTTCGTCCTTACGGACACCCCTGTCATAAACAATCATTCAACCATTACCTCACTATTGTTCCTTTCCGTATTTATGTCTAATAAACTCCTTAAAAGTTTCTATTTCTCTTATTGCCTCATCGGGCAGATCATCTTCATAGCCGTCGGATCTGCTAAGGGCCAATGTTTCTATGGGTGTTTTGATATCGGTCTTTCCTAAAAGGAAATCTAATGATACATCAAAAAAGTCTGCCATTTTTTTTAATGTGCTTATATCAGGTTCCCGTATTCCTTTTTCATAATTGCTTATGGTTTGTTGTGCTATTCCGAACTCTTTGGCCAACTCTTCCTGTTTTAAGCCTTTTTCCTGTCGCAGTTGTTTTATACGCAGCATTTTGCAATTTCTCCTTTCGGTTAAATTTAAACTTCTAATAGAATGATACCACACCTTGTAGTTAATGTATACAGTTATTTGCGGTAAATATTTTTAAAATTCATTGATTAACCAAAAAATGTGGTGTATTATATAATTAGATACAACATACAGCGTTATATTTCAGGACAGACTACAAAAGGGGGTAAGAGGGAGGAGTATCATGGACCCATTAGTTAAAAATTTTTATGCTTTGTATGAAATAATATCGGCAGATAAGGAATATTTGCCCGAGCATATTTTTATAAAATATGGACTTATGGACATTACATCGGATGAACTTAAAGAGGTAGAGACCATGGAGATGAAAAGACTACATCGGGAAGAAAAATTGAGCCTCAAGAAGATAGGCAAAATGTTTTCCTTGACGGATAGCGGGGTGTACAGGCGCATTCAAGCATTTGATAAAAAACAAAAAAAGGGGATATGAAAATAAGCAGAAATAAAGGTTCTATGGGGGATATGAAAACAGACGGGAATAAATTTCCTACACGAGAAGAATTTCATGAGAATATTATAAAATTAAGAAGAGAAAAAGAAAAAAAGCGTGAATCCATATATCTGGCATATCTTAAAGAACAGAGATTTAAACAAAAATCGCATAGAAAGAAGGGATATAGTGAAAATATATATAGATCCGGGTCATGGTGGTAATGATCCCGGAGCCATAGGGCCTACCGGGTTGAAAGAAAAAGATGTAAATTTAAATATTGCGGTCAATGTCGGGAAAATATTGAGCCGGCATGGTATCAATGCCATATTGACCAGACAGGGTGATAATAGGGTAGAATTAGTTGATAGGGTTAAGATGGCAAATGATAATAATGCCGATTGTTTTATAAGTATTCATATCAATAGTGCTACTAACTCCGCTGCTACAGGTACCGAAACCTTCGCTTTCCCGAATTCTGTTTTAGGTACAAAATTAGCGGGAGCTGTACAAAAAGCTCTTGTAAATGAAATAAATCTGGCGGACAGGGGGGTAAAACATAAGGATTTCTTTGTGTTAAAGAATACCAAAATGCCTGCTGTTTTAATAGAAGTAGCTTTTATTAATAATCCTAAAGAAGAAAAATTACTGAAGGATCAAAATTTTTTATATAAAGCTTCAATGGGTATTTCTAAAGGCATATTGGCATTTCTGGGAGTGGAATATAAGGAGGAACATGATATAAGGGATGACATAAGCCCCTGGGCAAAGGCTGCCATGGAATGGGCAACCGATAAAGAAATAAATTTGACTGACGGAAGTATGCCTAAAGAAGCCGTGAGTTTAGAAAGGTTAGTGACTATTTTATATAGGTATCATAATAAATTCGGAAGATAAAAATCAGTTACAGTCCGGGGGAAATTCCTCGGGCTTTTCTTTGCAGTGTTCCTCATAACAATAGGGGTTGACATGAACAACCACATCTTCTACATTATCTATTTCTTCCCTGATTATATTTTCCACTTCTTTAGCTATCTCATGTCCTTCGTATATGTTGATGCTCGGATTTACACATATACTTATATCGACGAAAACTTTGGTACCGTGTTGGCGGGTTCTCATATCGCTTATGTTTTTAGTATCGGTTTTATTGATGATGATGTCTTTTACATTGTCTATTTCATCAGTATGTATGGAGACATCTATCAATTGTTGGAAACAGTCTATAAATATTTTGACACCGATTTTTATTATAATTATAGAAACAACAAGGCCTGCTAAACCGTCCAAGATATAGATTTCATATTTTGCCCCCAATATTCCGATAAATGAAGCTATCGAGGAGAATGCATCGGAGCGATGGTGCCAGGAATCGGCTATCAATGCCGGGCTCTGTTCTCTTGTACCTACCCGGAATGCAATCTGATATTGGGCTTCCTTGATAATTATGGAGATAAAAGCCGTAAACAGTGCAAAATAGGTAAAATGCACCTGCTTTTTTTGTATTGTGGCAATAAAGGCACTATATCCAATTTTCATACCTACGTAAATCAATACTATTGACAATAGAAATGTGGTTATTGTCTCAATTTTTCCATGACCGTAATGGTGTTCTTCATCCCTGGGTTTTTGTGACATTTTTACACCTATGATGACTCCTACGGATGTTATCACATCGGAACCGGAGTGAATCCCGTCGGCTATCAATGCAGTGCTGCCGACTATCAACCCGGCTATTATTTTGATAATCAGCAAAAATATATTCAAGATAATTGTTATGATCAGCGTTTTGTTGATGTTTTCAGTTTTAGATGTATTTTTATCCATAACAAGCATAGCCTCCATTATCAGTCGGAATCTGTTTCATTATTATATGCAAAACCCGTATATTTGTAAACTCTGAGGGCTCGGCATTTTAAATTATTCAACAAATACTGCCAATTGATAATAAGTTCTATATCTATAATATCACCTGGAATTGCTGGTAATCTGTGAGATGTCATAAGGTGTTTCTTGGTAAACATAGTAGTTTAACCAATTGGCAAATAGTAAATTGGAGTGGCTTCTCCAAACAACCCTGGGGGGTTTGGACGGGTCATCATCAATAAAATAGTTTTGCGGTATTTCAATTTTTCTGCCGGCAGCTATATCTCTGTTATATTCTTCCTTTAGTGTTAAAGGGTCATATTCCGAGTGCCCGGTTATAAAGAATTGTCTTCCATTTTTGGAAGCGATTATATATACGCCGCTCTCTTCCGACTCTGACAGTATTTCCAATCCGGGAACATTCTCTATGTCTTTTTTCCTGACCTCCGTATACCTGGAATGAGGCACATAAAAGTAATCATCAAAACCTCTGAGTAATTTTACGTTTAATTTGTTTATAGTATGCTCAAATATACCAAACATTTTCTTTGGCAGGGGATATTTTTTAACATTGTAATGATGAAACAGCCCTGCCTGTGCTCCCCAACAAATATGGAAAGTAGATGTGACATTGCTCAAGGTCCAATCCATGATTTCTTTGAGTTCCTCCCAGTAATCCACTTCATTAAATTCTAAATGTTCTACAGGCGCCCCTGTAATAACAAATCCGTCAAATTTTTCATCCTTTATTTGGTCGAAGGTTTTATAAAAAGTAGTCAGGTGCTGCCGGGATGTATTTTTAGAATTATGGCTTTTGGGATGTAACAGTACGATGTCCACTTGAAGGGGGGAATTCCCAAGAAGCCTCAGAATCTGGATTTCCGTAATAATTTTTTTAGGCATTAAATTTAAGAACCCTATTTTTAAGGCACGGATGTCCTGGCTCAGGGCTCGGCTTTCTGTCATGACAAAAATATTTTCATTAGTTAAAATTTCCGTTGCGGGGAGATTATCGGCTATTTTTACTGGCATTTAAATCAGGTCTCCTTTTAAAATTTTTCAAACGGTAACTATAAAATAAAAAAGCTGCTCCAAGAGCGTGGAGAAGCTTAAATGATTACAGATACTTATCCTCTCATCTCTTAGGTTAATGTACCTACAGGATTTAGCACCATACATAACAGGTATGCTGGTTGCCGGGCTTCATGGGGCCAGTCCCTCCGCCGCTCTTTATAAGAGCTTATTATAAAGTTTATAATATATAATCTACCATTCAATAAAGTATATGTCAAGGAGATAGTTGTTAAACCGGCTATCTCCTTTGTAACAAAATCGTATAATGTTAATATAAACGCTCAAAACGCAACAATCAATCCACCGCGTTCAGCATAATAACTACAAAGTCCACGTGTTGGCAGGATTTTAATTTCTGCTGTTTTCCAAAGTGCCTTAACCTTTTCGCATAGTTTTTCGGCAAGACATGCATTGTGGCAATGACTGATTGCCATAGCACCACCGGCGAACCCCCGCTCAACCATGTCGTCAATTAATGCAGAAAGCATTTTGTTTGAACCACGGACCTTTGTTTTAATTTGAATTTTACCTTCGTCACTGCCAACACCGATTCCCCATATCCCTAACTTTCCTGCTAAAAACCCTGCGAACTTGCTCATACGGCCATTTTTAATAAGATTGTCAAACGAGGACAGTGCAAATACGGTATGCATCGTCGTGATGTAATCGCGAATTTGAGAGATAACGTCCTCAAAACAAAACTGATTTTCAATCAGTTCATGAAGTTTTTCTGCAATTAAAACAAGTGCAGAACCGGCCGAATAAGAATCTAAGATAGTGATTTTCTTTGAAGGTTCTTTTTCCAGCATCATTTCTCTGGCTACATTTGCACTGTTGTAGCTGCCTGATAGCTGACCGGATATGGTAATAGCAATGCACTGTTCAGCTTTTTTAAACTGTTCATACCACGAATAGGGTGATGGGCAAGTTGTTTGACTGGCATGAGCGCAATTTTCCATTGCTTTCACCATGATACTTGTATCCAAGGACTCATCATCGATATAGCTATCATCACCGATATTTATCGTAAACGGAACGGTGAAAAATTCTATATTGTCATATACTTGCGCGATACTTTTCAAATCACAACTTGAATCAGCAATAATATTCCATTTCATAAAAATCTCCTCCATGTATTATCATCTTTGTAATTAATATCGAAAGACATATAAACAGACACAGACGCAATGTAGGGCGCTACCTAAAATACAGAAAATATGAAAGATTGAGTGCATCCATTTCTTGCTTCCGCCAATTACTTTGCTTTTGCCGCCTAATCCGTAAAAAATAGCGCCGATGCTGTATGCAATCCCCCCGGCGATAAAGAGGGCGAAGCCTTCAACTGTGAGTGTGTTTATTATGACATCTGAGCCAATTAGTACGCTTCCGCCCATTAGAAAGTATCCTATCATGGTGAAAACCTTGAAGCGGTCCAGATCAATTATATTTAATGCAATTATGATACAAGCAACAACGCAGATAACCCCCATTAGTTTCCATCCCAAACCGGGTTTTGCAGGTTCCAGTATGCACAGCGCAAAAGGAATATAGGTGCCGATAATTAATATGGGAATAGAACAATGGTCAACCACTTGAAATTCCTTCTTATCTTTCAACTCCGCCCCCCTGCGGGAAAGTCCGTGATAGGTACATGATGTGGCATATAGAATAATGAGTGATAAACCAAACAGAACTCCGGAGATAAGTTGTGTTATATTCTGATGATTTAATGAAACAATGGTTATCATGGCAATTCCAAAGAGTACCCCAAAAGCATGTGAAGCTACGTGAAATATTTCTTCTTCTTCGGAATAAAAGGGAAGGCCACGTTTTTTTGCGGTTATTTCAGCATTCATGCAATCAACTCCAATCGAGTGTTTTTATTTGATAGAACTTTTCCGAGTATTTGAAGAATCCTCGACTCTAAAAGCGGTTCTTTTATGCTCCTAGTTAGTGTTAGCGTCAAAGCGTTCTCAACAGAAACCACACCACAGCTATACGGCGTTGATGGCTTTGGACTAAACACCATACTGCACTGTTGTATATATGGTTTCAAATTATCAGGAAGATTCCATACTCCCAGGTTGGAAAAGGTCATGCAGTTCCCACCCTTAGATATTGAAAAAAATGTCCGTATTACCCATCTTTTGAAAAACAACGGCAAGGCAGCAATAATTTTGCTTTTCGCCATTTTCACATAAGAGGTTGCCAAGGCCGACAATTTTTCTTTGCATACATTCATTTTTAGTTGCTTATCAAATGATTGACACAATGCGGAAAAATGCATTCCTTCTCCTAATTTTCCTGCAAAGATCGTGGTGGGAAGCGTGAAATTACGCAGTGTGCCGCTGTTAAATCGTTTTCTTAAATCAATGGGGATAGAAAGTCGGATTTCCCGTTGTCCACTGTTCTCATGCTGCTGTAAATCGAATAGTGCCGCTGTTAATACACCTGATAGCAAGGCGGTAAGGGTTACGCCATATTCGCCGGCACAGTTCAACAGCTCATCCGCTTTGAAAGAAAATTCCGTGATGTGCGTTTTTACATCCTTGACACCTTTTAATGAATAAGCCTCTGACATATCCTTCAATTTGCTTGAGGCTCCGGCTATTTCCTGATAAGCATCTTTAATTTCATCGTATTTTGGTGCTTCGTTTGCACTAAGAATACCCGAATAGCAAGGAACAGATACTGCGTATCGGATACACAAATATTCTGCAATCAGCGATTTTAAAAATACGCTGCCCCCATATCCATCCGATATCGCATGGGAATATTCGAGGACGATACGGTTTTCTGTTGAAAAGATTCGGAACGCACACCTGCTAAGATCATCAAGTGTCATGTGGAGCGGCTCATTTGCTTCGACATCTTCCCAAATAATCGGTGCGTAATCCAACTTTTCAAAGAAATAGCGGAACTGGTCATGGCTTAACCGAACATAAAAGGAGGGGAATCGCGTTATCAGGCGATTAAGTGCCGATTGCAGATCACCATTATCAACATTTTCGTTCATGGTTACGGTTAAACGGATAAGAGACTTGTGACTGTCACAAAAAGCCAGTGGAAACATTGTAGCAGCCGTATCCAGCTCCAATCGATTATCTGATGTGGGTATCATATTTTGATTGCAAGTTTGTTTTATCATTGAACATTACCTCCTAATGGAAGACCCCTTACTACATTGTCGCGATTGCGGGAGAGCAGGGCAACTACTAATCCCAGCAAGGCACAATGGGCTGATATATTAATTGTTATCACACATATTGAACATTCTCCTTTATTTATACGTTAGAACAGGGGCTGTTGCTTTACACTTGTTATGCCTTACCGGTCAACTTCTTTCCTTCTAACCAATAGATTGTATCAATAATCGTGCTTTCCATATCTCTTGGATGATACCCTAAAGCTTTCGTTGCTTTATCATGTGAGAAGTATCCGTTGCTCCCTATTGTGTGCAGCGAGTATCTGGTGAATAAAGGTCTTTTTTTTGTAGTCTTTGCAATCCATTCAAAAATTGGAACCATCATTTTTGCTAACCACAAAGGTACGCATATTTTCTTAGGCCCATTTGATGCAAATCGCATAAATTCTAAAAGTTCCTTAACTGTGTAATATCGGTTTGACAGAATATAACACTCTCCCACTTCTCCTTTATCAACGGCCGCAATACAGCCCTTGGCAACATCTCTGACATCAACGAAATCATAGCCGCCAATTACTCCAGCCGGGAGCTTGCCGGAGATATAGTCCTTGGTAAGCTGAACGGCATGGTTGTTGCCGGTGTCATACGGGCCGACAATTCCGGATGGATGGACAATTACAGCATTTAGCCCTTGTTTTACCGCTTCCAGAACTGCTTGTGACGCTTCCGCTTTTGTCTTTGCGTACGCTCCTATTACTTTTTCAGGCGAAAACGTGGCCACTTCTTTTATTACAGCCATATTTTCCTTTTCGGGAATTGCATGTACCGAGCTTACGTAAATCATTTTATGGACATGGTGCAGTAAACAAAGTTCAATTATATTTTTTGTGCCTAACACATTGACATTGTATAAAAACGGTGAGACTTCACTCTCAATGCTGATAATCCCCGCTGCGTGAATAACAACGACTTCATAGCCTCTTAAATTCGTAAATATTTCTTGAAGTGAGGCAATGTCGGTGACATCCCCCTTAAAGAATGATATAACCTCATCATCTTCTCCGTGTTCAATTGGAAGGATCAGTCCTCTTATTTCACAATCAGTATCTTTCAGATATCTTATGATTGTGCTGGCTAAATGGCCGTTGGCTCCAGTAATAATATATAAGCGTTTCATAATCTGTTCTCCTCTTAATTAATATTAAAGTGTGATTGTTTATCGGTTTCCCGAAAGTTGTTAATGAGATGTTAAAAAACCCTTTTGGCGAAAAACTTGGCGAAAAACGGCAAGGGAGTTTAGCATATCATTTTGCATTTCAAATTGTGTGCTATTTTTTTAGTTTAACTGTAAATGTGGAGCCATTATTTGGGCTACTCTCAATATTGATTTCACCTTCAGCAATTTGCAGAACCTTTTTGACCAGCGCAAGACCAAGGCCGTTGCCCTGTGTCGAATGTGATGCATCTCCCTGATAAAATTTATCAAAGACTCTTTCGATTTCCCCCGCGCTTATCCCGCATCCTGTATCTTTTATAGTTACATAGATATACTCTTCATCCAAGACGGAAGACAATTTTATGTTGCCACCGGGCTCGGTGAATTTAACAGCGTTTGAAATAAGGTTATTCCAGACGATTTCAAGCAGACTTTCATCATAATTTACAATTATGTCCTCAACATCAATATGAAAATCAATGTTTTTGGCTTGCCAGCTTTCCATATGAAACAAGGCGCACCGGCGCAGCTGCTCCCCAAGTTGGTATCGGTTCTGAACGGCATAAATCTCTTGATTTTCGAGTTTATTCAGTTTCAATATATTTGCTACCATTAAAGAGAGCTTTTGTGTTGCTTCAATTACTGTATCGGCATATTCTTCCCGCTCATCCGATGTCAAATTTCTATCCTTTAATGCCATTGTATAGCTTTGAATAACGGAAAGAGGCGATTTAATTTCGTGGGAAACATTAGCAATGAAGTCACTTTTTAAGGTTTCGACACTGTTTAATTCTTCTGCCATTTTGTTGAAGTCTTCAATCAAAACTTCAATTTCATCTTTTTTCCCATCTTTTCTTAGCGACTCTACTCTAACGCTGAAATCACCTTCCGTTATCTGGCGGGCGGCTTTGGCGATTCGTCTTATTGGCTTTCCATAAATATATCTTTTGAATACACCGAATAGGATTGTGAAAATCAAAGACATACCTAATAAATAGTAGCTTAACGTGCCAATTAAAGGAAGCGTTTGACCTAAATAGTCTATTATGATAAATGTCTGACCGACTATTAAGAGGAAAACAATCGCAAAGATTGCTAAATAAACGCGAAACGAGATCAGGCTTGCATTTATACGTTTATCCAATGCTTTTTTAGAACGTTTTTTCCCTTTCACTTCAACACCGCCTTATAACCAAAGCCATGCACTGTAACGATTTCAAAATCCTTGCACTCTGAAAACTTATTGCGCAGCCTTGTAATATAGACGTCAACTGTTCGCAGCCCGGTATCATTTTCAAGCCCCCAGTATTCGTCAATAAGCTCACTGCGGGTAAAAATCTTTTTAGGGTAAGCCAAAAGTTTATATAAAACATTAAACTCTTTTGCGGAAATCGGAACTTCCACTCCGTCAAGATATGCACCCATTTCATCTTTTACGAGTGCCAAACTGCCAATTTCTAGCCGGTTCTCGTTTGCAATATTGGCACGTCGCAATAAAGCTCCTACACGCAAAACCATTTCATCCATATCAATCGGTTTCACCATGTAGTCATCAATGCCAATACGAAAACCTTTTTGCTTGGAAGAAAAATCGTCAAGGGAAGAAATAAACAAAATAGGAATGGTCTTGTTCTGTTCCCTGATTGTTTTAGCAAATTCAAAGCCGTCTTCCCTCGGCATCATGATATCCGAGATAATAAGACTATACAAGTTATTATACATAAGGTCATATGCTTCGCTCGGATTCAAGCATCCTTTTGCCGTATAACCGTTGTTATTGAGGTAGGTGCAGACTATTTGGTTGAATCGTGTGTCGTCTTCAACGACAAGTATATTAATCATAAATAGTTCCTCCTTTTATTTCAATATGGAATACCTCACTTGTGTTCTATCTCAGTATAGAATATAGATGTTTATTAATTGTTAAATCAATGACATAGACAAAAATTTACTTAATAATCGGTCATATGTTTTTTATGTCACTACTTTTCTTTGATTTAAGCCTTGCATCCATTGGTTTTTCAGCATCTCTGGGCATAGCCCAAATTTTTCCGAAATGTACTACGCCGTTAATGTGATCTTCCTTGCAAGGCTTTTGCACCCGCCGTTCTGAAATCTCCCACTTGAGTGAGGTTTCTTTGGGCGTTATATAATCCACAGTAATTTCCCTTTTTAGTTGGCTTTTTTTTATAATATACGTTATAACGAATCATTGCAACTGAATAGTTCCGACTCTGTCGAGTTGTCAAGTTAAAATTTAAAAATTTGACAAAAATGCCACCTTTTCAATGGCTTAGGCGATTTTTTTATTATCCGACTGTCAAAGATCCGAGTTTAACTTGACCCTTGACGCCACCGGCACCAGCCAGCTATAATATCAAAAGCCGGATTAGGAGTGACATTTTTAAGCGATAATTAACTAGCTTTTAGGGTGATGTTTTCTGAAGTTATTGACAGTAATCAAATTGTTGATTGAATTCATAGCATGAAAAGGGTATAATATAATTAGAATATTACTATAAGGAGTTGATACCATGCAGATTAAACCATCCGCATGCATAAGGCAAAATTATAACGAAATTGCGACTTTGTGCAAAACTTCCGGAAAACCTGTGTATCTTACCAAAAACGGTGAGGGTGATCTCGTGGTCATGGATATAGATACATTTACCCGTCGAGAAAAAATGCTCAAGCTGCGCGAGGAACTGTTAGCTGTTGAGGAAGATCGAATGGCAGGTCGCACCGGAGTAACGCCGGATGAACTGGACAGCTATTTAGAAAGCATTATAGATGAGGTGGAACATGGAAAAGAAACCTCAATATAAGGTGATTGTTTCCGACGAATAAGTATCACAAGATGTTCATTGAGAAATGGTATTTGATTCTGTATCAGATTAAGGATCAGACAGTGTATGTTGATTATATTGTGGATTGCAGGCAGGATTATGGGTGGCTGGTAAGGTAAAAATTATACGAAAAATCTACCTTAATGTCGCATTTATTCCACGGTCCCTTTGGCAACGAGCCTTTACCGGTATGTTTTCAGGCATCAGAGGCAACTCTCATGCAAGCATGATTGATGCTAGGCACATTAGTCCAACATATTGTTCTTTTTTCATTTTGGACTGGGTTATCATATCTTGATACTCCTATCTACATCTTATTCCAGATACAACCGATATTGCAGTGAAAACACAGGTATCTGTCATCCCTGTAACCGATATAATGAAGGGTCGCCGTAGGGGATACAAGACCGAATCTCTTCCTCAATTTTTCTATGTCCCTGAATTTTTGATAATGGAAATATCCATAGGTTTTAGAGAGTGTTTCATTTCCAAAGCCCTCAATTCCTATATCATGTGCGGTATTGTAAAGAAGGGGGCATATTTCTTTTTCATCAGTGGCTGTAGCATTTTGTTTGGGGAAGATATAGTCCTCATTCGCAAATTTTTCCATATAGGTCTCAATCTCTTTCCAAAAATACGGTTCTACTACTTCATTTTCTTTGGTCCTTTTAAATTCTATTAAATCCTTTTTTGTAAGATTGACAAGTTCCTGTAATTTAAGGCCTGTATTGAATCCTGTTATAAAGAGATAATAGGCCTCTTGGCAGGTTTCAGCCAGCTTTTCTTTTAATTTTTTTATCTGCAGGATATCCCAAATCGCTTTGTCTTTGTACATATACCTCACTCCCTTCAAAGCTTTTTTTATCTATAATTTTATTTCCCAAGACTTATAACAAATTTTCTGTGTATCTGTAACACAGGGGAAGGAATTCCCCCTGAACAAAAGCGCAGGGTGAATATGAATTCTCAATTATAGATTACAACTAGCGGTCATAAATGTCAATATACGCCTATATGGATATATAATTGATATGAAACCCTGAATTTCGGGTATTACTATGAAAGCCCGCATTTTTGTCATCTTGGAGCGGTAGAATAGTTTTGGCCTATATTATTGTTCTTGTACTGATTTAACCAGAGTTGTATAATGAGTTTATCAATCGGAAAGGGTGAAAGTTTACGCTTTCAAGGACAAATTTTGAATAGAATGTACTCGTATATATTCAATCAAGATACCAAATAATAATTTGAAATATTGTAATGTTGCAGATAAAAAGATAGCAAAGAGAGGTGGTGGCAGTCCCGGTTTTAGCCTATGATGGCGGTGGTATAAGATTCGGAAGCCGGGCGAAAATCATGTTGAAATTGAATAACATATCAAAATCTTACAATAAAGGGCTTATAAAAGCCGTAGATAATATAAGCCTGGATATAAAATCAGGAGAGATATTCGGTTTTTTGGGACCTAACGGAGCCGGAAAGACTACTACCATAAAGATGATAGTGGGGTTACTCAAGCCGGACAACGGAAATATCATAGCGGGCGGAGTCGATGTATGGGAGGAGCCGTTAAGAGCTAAATCTATGATTTCATATGTACCCGATAGCCCGGAAATATATGACAAACTGAAAGGCATAGGATATTTAAATTTCATAGCGGATATGTATGAAATTTCAAAGGATATAAGGGAAGAAAGAATAGAGCGATATTTAGAAATGTTTGAAATAAAGGATGCTGTAAATGATATAATAGGCAGTTATTCCCGCGGGATGAAGCAAAAATTGGTTCTCACCGCAGCACTCATGAACGAGCCGGAATTATTTATACTTGACGAGCCTATGGTGGGATTAGATCCGAAATCCTCTTTTAATCTCAAGGAAACCATGAGGCAAATGCGCGATGGGGGAAAAACTATATTCTTTTCAACTCATATATTGGAGGTAGCAGAGAAATTTTGTGACAGAATAGCAATAATCAATAAAGGGAAGATAGTAGCTATGGGGACTATGGAAGAACTGAGGTCCCATGCCGAGGAAAGAGAAACTTTAGAAAATATATTTTTGGAGTTGACTGAATAATGGGGAAAATAATTTCATTAGTCAAAGCAGATTTTAATACTACATTTGGTTTATCTTCCATAGCACATAGTTTCAAAAATAAAAAAAACAGATGGCAGATTATAGTCTTCAGCATAGCTATGCTGTCACTTTTGCCAAGTTATATTTTATTGATAGGATCATTGGATAAGGCTTATGATATATATAATCAAATAGGTCAAAAATCCATGTTTTTATTATCCGGGTTTCTGATGGCTCAGATAATAGTGTTTGTATTTGGGCTGTTATACGTGATGTCCAAGTACTATTTTTCCAGCGATTTGGCACAATTGGTGCCATTACCAATCAAACCGTCCTATATATTAAGTTCAAAATTTATAACATTGATGTTTAGCGAATATCTTACCTCATTACCCATTATACTACCGTTTATATTTATTTATGGGCTAAGGGGCGGAGAAGGGGCTATTTATTGGATATATTCCTTTCTGTTGGCGGCGATGCTTCCTGTGATACCGTTAGTTTTGTCTTCCATTTTAGTGATGTTTTTTATGAAATATACAAACATCGGAAGGAGAAAGAATTTAATCAGAACATTGAGCTCGGTGCTGTTCATAGTATTGATAATATATATCCAGCTCAAAATAAATACCGTAACCCAAAAGGCTTTAATTCAAGGGAATGATTTTTTAATAAACTTAGTGAAGGATTCAAATCTATTGGTTAAAAACCTGGGTTTAGGATTTCCACCGTCTATGTGGGCAGCTTTATCTTTGTCGAACCATGTAAATATAACAGGGTTTTTTTATCTATCGATATTTATAGGCGTAGGGGTGTTGAGTTTCATAGTTATGATACTTTTATCCGAGAGCCTCTTTTTTGACGGATTATTAGGAAATATTGAAGTTTCCGCATCTAAGGGCAGAACCGGGAAAAAACTATCAATAAAAAATTCAACCGGGCAAACAAAGCCCTATCTGGCCTTGGCTAAAAAAGAAATAATAATGCTCTTTAAAACACCTATATATTTATTTAACTCCATCGGCGGGGTGATTGCGGTACCCATAATAATGGTCATGACTGCCGTATCCGGCGGGGAGGAATCCATGGAATCGATGATTGGCTTTATAGAGACTAAACCTGAATTTACGGCTTTGGTGGGCATAGGATTTATAACGCTTATGGGGATGTTGAACAGTGTAGGTGTTACAACTTTTTCAAGAGAAGGTAAAAATCTTTGGATACAGAGGGTGCTGCCTATAAAAACAAGGGATCAAATAATAGGAAGAATTCTATCTTCTATTGCAATTCAGGTATTGGGATTGGTTGCTCTGTTGGTTGCTTTGGTTTTTGTTATAAAACTTGAGGTATCGACAGTTATCCTTATAATCGTGTTCGGCATTTTGGGAAGCATCCCGATGACACAGCTGGGTATGATAATAGATATAACAAGGCCGCTGTTGACATGGACCAATCCGCAACAAGCCATGAAACAAAATCTAAATGTATTGCTTGGAATGGGCTTGGGCTTTTTATATGCAGGCGGAATAGGGTTTTTGATGTTTAACCTGATAGGAAGGATTGAAAT